>NZ_JAEHCA010000015.1:0-136759 GCF_016483345.1 Bacillus cereus group sp. N24 | reverse complement strand
ATAGGTTCGAGGTGGAAGCATGGTGACATGTGGAGCTGACGAATACTAATAGATCGAGGACTTAACCATATAATATGTAGCAAATGTTATCTAGTTTTGAAGGAATATGCCTTCATAGTTTGGTGATGATGGCAGAGAGGTCACACCCGTTCCCATACCGAACACGGAAGTTAAGCTCTCTAGCGCCGATGGTAGTTGGGACCTTGTCCCTGTGAGAGTAGGACGTCGCCAAGCAAGCTTAAGACGAGTCAGAATGACTCGTCTTTTTTGTGTTTATTTTTATTTACCAAATGTCATAATCCATAAATTTAATAACGCCAAAAATGAAAAAAGAATGAAATAGAGACTGTTTAAAATAATGGCAATGATTTTTTGTGTTCCTGATTTTCCGACTGCCCTAAAATAATACTTAAGAACAGGAAACATTATTTCTATTATAAGTATATATTTTAAAAAATGAGAGTAGAAAAAATAGGATGATATAAATAAGTATTCAATCATTACAGCGATTACTGCGATAGAGAAAAATAAATAAGATAATAGCATAGTTATTTTTTTCCACGGTTATTCTCCCCCTAAAAATTAAATCGCTATAATATAAGTTCTATTGATGTATAGAGAATAAGAGTTTATATACTTTTATTAAAATGTACTGAAGTACCATATAAACAATTGTACGTAAAATAGATCTCTAGAAATATATATTCTAATTTCCTTTCCTTCTTGCATATAGTTGCAATTCTTCTTTTGAATATAACTAAAACACGAACGTTATTGGTAACTAGTAAAAAAACATTCGATTATTTATTGACATTGTTTATAAAATATTGTTAATATAGCCATAGAAACAATAATATATAAGACCTCATATAATCGCGGGGATATGGCCTGCAAGTCTCTACCTAACGACCGTTATTCGTTAGACTATGAGGGAAAGTCACTCGGTATTTTTCTATTCACAAGGGATACGTATGCCTGAGTAGAGCGCTTTCTCTCATAGTAAAAGAGAAACTGTTCTATTTCAGGCTTTTTTTATTTGAATCGGGGGGATTCTAATATGAAATCACTAGTTGGAGTCATAATGGGAAGTACGTCAGACTGGGAAACAATGAAATTTGCTTGTGACATTTTAGATGAATTAAATATACCGTATGAGAAAAAAGTTGTATCCGCTCATCGGACTCCGGATTATATGTTTGAATATGCAGAGACGGCTCGTGAACGTGGATTGAAAGTTATTATTGCTGGAGCTGGTGGAGCAGCGCATTTACCAGGAATGGTTGCAGCGAAGACAAATCTTCCTGTAATTGGCGTTCCAGTTCAATCAAAAGCGTTAAACGGATTAGATTCATTATTATCCATCGTCCAAATGCCAGGAGGGGTTCCAGTTGCAACTGTTGCAATTGGTAAAGCTGGTTCAACAAATGCTGGATTACTTGCTGCACAAATACTTGGATCATTCCATGATGATATACATGATGCATTGGAATTGAGACGAGAAGCGATTGAAAAAGATGTGCGTGAAGGTAGTGAGCTAGTATGACGAGAATCATTTTACCTGGAAAAACAATCGGCATTATTGGAGGCGGCCAGCTTGGAAGAATGATGGCATTGGCAGCTAAGGAGATGGGATATAAAATTGCTGTTTTAGATCCTACAAAGCATTCACCATGTGCACAAGTTGCTGATGTTGAAATTGTTGCACCATATGACGATTTAAAAGCAATTCAGCATTTAGCAGAGATAAGTGATGTTGTCACATATGAATTTGAGAATATTGATTATAGATGTTTACAATGGCTTGAAAAACATGCTTACTTACCACAAGGTAGTCAGTTGTTAAATAAAACGCAAAATCGTTTTACAGAAAAGAATGCGATTGAAAAAGCCGGGTTACCGGTAGCGACGTATAGATTAGTTCAAAATCAAGAGAAGCTTACTGAAGCGATTGCTGAGTTATCATATCCTTCCGTCTTAAAAACAACGACAGGTGGATATGATGGGAAAGGGCAAGTTGTTTTAAGAAGTGAAGCTGATGTTGAGAAGGCACGAAATCTTGCGAATGAAGCAGAATGCATTCTAGAAAAATGGGTGCCTTTTGAAAAAGAAGTATCAGCTATTGTCATTCGTAGTGTAAGTGGTGAAACGAAAGTGTTTCCAGTAGCGGAAAATATTCATGTGAATAACATTTTACATGAATCTATCGTTCCAGCTCGCATTACAGAAGAACTTTCTCAAAAAGCAATTGCTTACGCAAAGGTACTTGCGGATGAATTAGAACTTGTGGGAACACTAGCGGTAGAGATGTTTGCTACAGCGAATGGTGAGATTTACATTAATGAATTAGCACCAAGACCTCACAATTCAGGACACTATACACAGGATGCATGTGAAACGAGTCAATTTGGTCAACATATTCGAGCAATCTGTAATTTACCTCTTGGAGAAACAAATTTGTTAAAACCAGTTGTCATGGTAAACATTTTAGGCGAACATATAGAAGGGGTCCTAGGACAAGTGAATAGATTAACCGGGTGCTATTTACACTTGTATGGAAAAGAAGAAGCAAAAGCGCAGCGAAAAATGGGGCATGTTAATATTTTAAATGATAATATTGAAGTCGCTCTAGAAAAAGCGAAGAGTTTGCATATTTGGGACCATCAAGAACAACTGTTGGAGGGAAAAAGATGATTAATCGTTATACACGCCCTGAAATGGGTGCTATTTGGACGGAAGAGAACAAATTTAAAGCATGGTTAGAAGTTGAGATTTTAGCTTGTGAAGCATGGGCTGAGCTTGGCGATATTCCAAAAGAAGATGTTAAAAAAATTCGTGAGCATGCATCATTTGATATTGATCGTATTTATGAAATTGAAAAAGAAACACGTCATGACGTAGTTGCTTTCACTCGTGCTGTATCAGAAACACCAACATTAGGTGAAGAACGCAAATGGGTTCATTACGGTTTAACATCTACAGACGTAGTAGATACAGCTTTATCTTACATCTTAAAACAAGCAAATGAAATCTTGTTAAAAGACTTAGAAAACTTCGTTAGCATTTTAGCTAACAAAGCGAAAGAGCATAAATACACGATTATGATGGGAAGAACGCACGGTGTTCATGCAGAGCCAACGACATTTGGTTTAAAACTTGGTCTTTGGTATGAAGAAATGAAACGTAACGTAGAGCGTTTCAAACAAGCTGCGGATACAGTTCGCGTTGGTAAATTATCTGGTGCAGTTGGTACATACGCGAACATTGATCCATTCGTAGAAAAATTTGTTTGTGGAAACTTAGGATTAGAAGCGGCACCAATTTCAACACAAACATTGCAACGTGATCGTCATGCACATTACATGTCAACACTTGCGCTAATCGCAACATCTATTGAAAAGATGGCAGTTGAGATTCGTGGTTTACAAAAGAGTGAAACACGTGAAGTTGAAGAGGCTTTCGCAAAAGGTCAAAAAGGTTCTTCTGCAATGCCACATAAACGTAATCCAATTGGATCTGAAAATATGACTGGTTTAGCTCGTGTTATCCGTGGTTATATGATGACGGCTTACGAGAATGTTCCATTATGGCATGAGCGCGACATTTCTCACTCTTCAGCAGAACGCGTAATTTTACCAGATGCTACAATCGCATTAAATTACATGTTAAATCGCTTTGGTAATATCGTTAAAAACTTAACTGTATACCCGGAGAATATGAAACGCAATATGACAAGAACATACGGCTTAATTTACTCTCAGCGCGTAATGCTTACACTAATCGACAAAGGTATGGTACGTGAAGAAGCTTATGATATCGTACAGCCTAAAGCAATGGAAGCTTGGGAAACACAAGTACAATTTAAAGAGCTTGTAGAAGCTGATGAGCGTATTACGAGCAAATTAACGCAAGAGGAAATTAACGAATGCTTCAACTATGAGCATCATATGCAACATGTTGATACAATCTTTGAACGCCTAGGATTAAACGAAGCGTAAAATTTTATATGGCACAGAATAGAGTCATTCTGTGCCATTCTTTATAAAAATATTATTCACATTTTTCAAACTACAGGGGGCTTGCGAAATGCAAAAGCTAGAATTGCTGTATGAAGGTAAGGCAAAAAGAATTTATCGTACAGAATCAGCAGATATGGTTTGGGTAGAGTACAAAGATAGTGCGACTGCTTTCAATGGGGAGAAAAAAGAGACGATTACAGGAAAAGGTCGTTTGAACAATGAGATTACAACTTTATTGTTCAGAAAGTTACAAGAAGTAGGAATAAAAACACATTTTGTTGAGAAGTTATCTGAAACAGAGCAACTTGTAAAAAAAGTGAGTATTATTCCTTTAGAAGTTGTCACAAGAAATGTAATTGCAGGAAGCCTTTCAAAGCGATTAGGAATGGAAGAGGGAACTGTACTTGCAGAACCAATCGTAGAATTTTACTTCAAAGATGATGATTTAGGAGATCCGCTTGTAACGGAAGATCATATTCGTGTATTAAATGTTGCGTCACCAGAGCAAGTAAGCGTATTACGAGATATGGCTCTACAAATCAATCAAGTATTGATTGAGCATTTCGCAAGCTGTCGTGTAAGATTAGTAGATTTTAAATTAGAGTTTGGTGTAACGGAAGAAGGAGAAATCATATTAGCGGATGAGATTTCACCAGATACTTGCCGTTTATGGGATGAAACGAGCAATGAAAAGTTTGATAAAGACGTATTCCGTCGCGATCTTGGAAATTTAACAGAAGCTTATGAAGAGATTTTAAAACGTTTAGGGGGAATTTCACATGTATAAAGTTAAGGTATATGTAACGTTAAGAGAAAGCGTATTAGATCCACAAGGAACAGCAGTAAAAGGGGCACTTCATAGTCTTTCATTTACAGAAGTACAAGATGTTCGAATCGGAAAGTACATGGAACTAACAATTGATAAATCTGTATCTGACCTTGATGCAAAGGTAAAGGAAATGTGTGAAAAATTATTAGCAAACGTTGTAATGGAAGACTTCCGTTATGAAGTTGAGGAGGTTGTCGCACAGTGAAATTTGCCGTAATAGTATTTCCGGGTTCGAACTGTGATGTTGATATGTTCCATGCAATTAAAGATGAGCTTGGTGAAGAAGTAGATTACGTTTGGCACGATAGAGAGAATTTAGATGAATATGATGCAATTTTACTACCTGGTGGCTTCTCTTACGGTGACTATTTACGTTGTGGTGCTATTTCTCGCTTTGCTGACGCAATGAAAGCAGTGCAAAAAGCTGCTGAGCAAGGAAAACCAATTTTAGGAGTGTGTAATGGATTCCAGATTCTTGTTGAATCAGGATTACTACCAGGAGCACTAATGAGAAACGAAAACTTAAAATTTATGTGTCGCACTGTTCAGTTACGTGTTGAAAATAACGAAACGATGTTTACATCACAATATGAAAAAGATGAAGTAATCAATATTCCAATTGCACATGGTGAAGGGAATTACTATTGTGATGAAGTAACTCTTAAACAATTAGAAAAGAATAATCAAATCGCATTCCGTTATGTAGAAAATCCGAACGGTAGCGTTTCAGATATTGCTGGTATTGTAAATGAAAAGGGAAATGTACTTGGTATGATGCCACACCCAGAGCGTGCTGTAGATGAATTGCTTGGTGGTGCTGAAGGGTTAAAAGTCTTTCAATCTATTTTAAAACAGTGGAGGGAAACATATGTCGTTAATGCTTGAACCAAATCCAACACAAATTAAAGAAGGGCGTATATATGCGGAAATGGGGCTAACAGACGAAGAGTTTGCCATGGTTGAAAAGATTCTAGGCCGTTTGCCAAATTATACAGAAACAGGTTTATTCTCTGTAATGTGGTCTGAACATTGTAGTTATAAAAATTCAAAACCAGTTCTTCGCAAGTTCCCAACAACAGGTGAGCGTGTCCTGCAAGGTCCTGGAGAAGGCGCTGGAATTGTAGATATCGGTGATAATCAAGCGGTTGTATTTAAAATGGAAAGCCATAACCATCCTTCTGCTATTGAACCATATCAAGGAGCAGCAACAGGCGTTGGTGGTATTATCCGTGACGTATTCTCTATGGGAGCACGTCCAGTAGCTCTATTAAACTCACTTCGCTTCGGTGAATTACAATCACCACGTGTGAAATATTTATTCGAAGAAGTAGTAGCAGGAATTGCAGGATACGGTAACTGCATCGGTATTCCTACTGTTGGTGGCGAAGTACAATTCGATCCATGTTACGAAGGAAATCCACTTGTAAATGCAATGTGCGTAGGTTTAATTAACCACGAGGATATTAAAAAAGGGCAAGCACACGGTGCTGGCAATACAGTAATGTACGTAGGAGCATCAACTGGTCGTGACGGTATTCACGGTGCAACATTCGCATCTGAAGAACTATCTGAAAGCTCAGAAGCGAAACGTCCGGCAGTTCAAGTAGGAGATCCATTTATGGAGAAACTTCTTATCGAAGCATGTTTAGAACTTATTCAGTCTGATGCACTTGTTGGAATTCAAGATATGGGAGCTGCTGGTTTAACTTCATCTTCTGCAGAAATGGCAAGTAAAGCAGGTATGGGTATTGAAATGTACTTAGATGATGTACCACAGCGTGAAACGGGAATGACACCATATGAAATGATGCTATCTGAATCACAAGAGCGTATGTTAATTGTTATCAAAAAAGGTAGAGAGCAAGAAATAGTAGATTTATTTGAGAAGTATGGTCTTGCAGCAGTTACGATGGGGAAAGTAACGGAAGACAAAATGCTTCGCTTATTCCATAGAGGTGAAATGGTGGCTGAAGTACCAGCAGATGCCCTTGCAGAAGAAGCGCCAATTTATCATAAACCATCAAAAGAAGCAGCATACTTTGCCGAGTTCCAGCAGATGAAAGTGGAAACACCGCAAGTAGAAGATTATAAAGAAACGTTATTCGCTTTACTACAACAACCGACAATTGCAAGTAAAGAGTGGGTATATGATCAATATGATTATCAAGTACGCACAAGCACAGTTGTTACACCAGGTTCAGATGCAGCGGTTGTACGTGTACGCGGTACAGAAAAAGGATTAGCAATGACGACAGATTGTAACTCTCGCTATATTTACTTAGATCCAGAAATGGGCGGTAAAATTGCAGTAGCAGAGGCAGCACGTAATATCGTATGTTCTGGTGGAGAGCCACTTGCAATTACAGATTGCTTAAACTTCGGTAACCCAGAAAAACCAGAAATCTTCTGGCAAATTGAGAAATCGGTAGATGGTATGAGTGAAGCTTGTCGCACATTACAAACTCCAGTTATTGGCGGAAACGTATCGATGTATAACGAGCGTAGTGGTGAAGCGGTATATCCAACACCGACTGTTGGTATGGTTGGTCTTGTCCATGATTTAAAACATGTAACAACACAAGAATTTAAGCAAGCTGGCGATTTAGTGTACGTAATTGGAGAGACAAAAGCTGAATTTGGTGGAAGTGAATTACAGAAAATGGTCCACGGCAAAATTTTCGGCCAATCACCAAGTATCGATCTAGATGTAGAATTAAAACGCCAAAAACAAGTATTAGAAGCAATTCAAGCTGGCCTTGTTCAATCGGCACATGATGTTGCTGAAGGTGGTTTAGCAGTTGCAATTTCTGAAAGTGCAATTGGTGCTAACGGTTTAGGTGCTACTGTGAAATTAGACGGTGAAGCAACGGCGGTATTATTTGCGGAATCACAATCTCGCTTCGTTCTAACTGTAAAACGTGAAAATAAAGAAGCGTTCGAGAAAGCGGTAGAAGCAATTCAAGTTGGAGAAGTGACAAATACAAATGAGGTAACAATTCATAATGAAGAAAATGAAGTATTACTTACAGCAAATGTAGATGAAATGAGAAAGGCTTGGAAAGGGGCAATCCCATGCTTGCTGAAATAAAGGGGTTAAATGAAGAATGTGGCGTTTTCGGAATTTGGGGGCATGAAAATGCAGCACAAGTTTCGTACTACGGATTGCACAGTTTGCAGCACCGTGGGCAAGAGGGCGCAGGCATTGTTGTAAATAATGGGGAAAAAATCATCGGTCACAAGGGGTTAGGTTTAATATCAGAAGTGTTTTCAAGAGGTGAGCTAGAAGGATTAAACGGAAAATCAGCAATTGGGCACGTGCGATATGCGACAGCAGGTGGAAGTGAAGTAGCTAATGTTCAACCATTATTATTCCGTTTTTCTGATCATAGTATGGCGCTAGCTCATAACGGAAATTTAATTAACGCAAAGATGCTTCGTCGTGAATTAGAGGCAGAGGGAAGCATTTTTCAAACAAGTTCCGATACAGAAGTACTTTTACATCTCATTAAACGTAGTACGAAAGATTCGTTAATTGAAAGTGTAAAAGAGGCTCTAAATAAGGTGAAAGGTGCGTTTGCATATCTTTTACTAACTGGAAATGAAATGATTGTTGCGCTAGATCCGAATGGATTCCGTCCTCTTTCAATTGGAAAGATGGGGGATGCTTACGTTGTAGCATCAGAAACATGTGCTTTCGATGTAGTAGGGGCAACATACATTCGTGATGTAGAGCCTGGTGAGTTACTTATCATTAACGATGAAGGAATTCACGTAGATCGTTTCACAAATGAAGTAGACCATGCAATTTGTAGTATGGAATACATTTACTTTGCGCGTCCGGATTCTAATATCGCTGGTATTAATGTCCACGCAGCACGTAAAAACATGGGGAAACGTTTAGCGGCAGAAGCTCCTACTGAAGCTGATGTTGTTACTGGTGTACCAGATTCTAGTATTTCAGCTGCGATCGGTTATGCTGAGGCGACAGGTATTCCATATGAGTTAGGATTAATTAAAAATCGTTACGTTGGACGTACGTTTATTCAACCTTCTCAAGAACTGCGCGAGCAAGGGGTAAAGATGAAGCTTTCCGCAGTAAGAGGTGTAGTTGAGGGGAAACGAGTTGTTATGATTGACGACTCTATCGTAAGAGGAACGACAAGCAAACGAATTGTTCGTATGCTTCGTGAAGCTGGAGCGACAGAGGTTCATGTAAGAATTGCTTCACCGCCTCTAAAATATCCATGTTTCTATGGTATTGATATTCAAACGAGAAAAGAATTAATTGCAGCAAATAATACAGTAGAAGAAATCCGTGAAATGATCGGAGCGGATTCTTTAACATTTTTAAGTGAAGATGGATTAGTAGATGCAATTGGACGTCCATATGAAGGGAAATATGGCGGCCTATGTATGGCTTACTTCAATGGAGACTATCCAACAGCTCTTTATGATTATGAGCAAGAGCTTTTAGAAAGTATGAAATAAGAAAGTGAAAAAAGCTTCTACTTCTTTTGATGTAGAAGCTAGCTTCTTTCTTAAAAACGGCCGCCCTGGATGGGGAGAAATTAAAAGACGAGGTGTAAATAACGATGGCGAATGCATATAAGCAAGCAGGAGTAGATATTGAAGCTGGATATGAAGCGGTATCTCGCATGAAAAAACACGTACAAACAACAATGAGAAAAGAAGTACTAGGCGGTTTAGGCGGTTTTGGAGGTATGTTTGATCTATCAAAATTTGCATTAGAAGAACCTGTATTAGTATCTGGAACAGATGGCGTGGGAACAAAATTGATGCTCGCTTTTATGGCAGATAAACATGACACAATTGGTATTGATGCAGTAGCGATGTGTGTAAATGATATTGTTGTCCAAGGGGCAGAGCCGCTTTTCTTCCTTGATTATATTGCTTGTGGTAAAGCTGAACCTAGTAAAATTGAAAACATCGTCAAAGGTATATCAGAGGGCTGTCGCCAAGCTGGTTGTGCATTAATTGGTGGGGAAACAGCTGAAATGCCAGGAATGTATTCTACGGAAGAATACGATTTAGCTGGTTTTACAGTTGGGATTGTTGATAAAAAGAAAATTGTAACAGGTGAAAAGATTGAAGCTGGTCACGTATTAATTGGCTTAGCATCTAGCGGTATTCATAGTAATGGTTACTCTTTAGTACGAAAAGTGTTACTAGAAGATGGAGAACTATCTTTAGATCGCATTTATGGACGCTTAGAACTACCTCTTGGTGAGGAGTTATTAAAACCAACGAAAATTTATGTCAAACCTATTTTAGAACTATTGAAAAAACATGAAGTATACGGTATGGCTCATATTACAGGTGGTGGATTCATTGAAAATATTCCACGTATGTTGCCAGAAGGAATTGGTGCTGAGATTGAACTTGGATCTTGGAAAATTCAGCCGATTTTCAATTTGCTTCAAGAAGTTGGGAAACTAGAAGAGAAAGAAATGTTCAATATTTTTAACATGGGTATTGGTATGGTAGTAGCGGTAAGGGAAGAAGATGCAAAAGATATTGTTCGTCTTCTTGAAGAGCAAGGAGAAACAGCTCGTATTATTGGTCGTACTGTACAAGGGGATGGCGTTACCTTCAATGGGGGCACAGTACTATGAGTAGATTAGCAGTTTTTGCTTCTGGAAGCGGATCTAACTTTCAATCTCTCGTTAATGCGGTAGAAGAAAAGAGATTGGATGCAGATATTAGTTTATTAGTATGTGATAAACCAGAGGCACGCGTTATTGGACGGGCACATTATCATCATGTTCCGTGTTTCGCCTTTTCAGCGAAAGCATATGAGTCAAAAGAAGCATTTGAAAAAGAGATATTAAAGAAGCTAGAAGAGTATGAAATTGATTATGTTATTTTAGCTGGATATATGCGTTTAATTGGGCCAACTTTACTAGAAGCATATGGCGGGAAGATTATTAACATTCATCCATCACTACTACCGAGTTTCCCAGGGAAAGATGCTGTCGGTCAAGCGTTAGAAGCAGGTGTGAAAGTAACTGGAGTAACAATTCATTATGTAGATGCAGGTATGGATACAGGTCCAATTATTGCGCAAGAAGCAGTAGTTGTTTCTGAAGGGGATACGAGAGAAAGCTTACAAAAGAAAATTCAACAAGTTGAACATAAATTATACGTAAATACAGTGAATCAAATTGTTCAGTCTGTGAAAGAACCAACTGTTAACTAACATACAACCAGGGGTGAAGGATAAATGAAAAAGCGTGCATTAGTAAGTGTTTCAGATAAAACAGGGGTAGTAGAATTTGTTAAAGGTTTACTAGAACAAGGGATCGAAGTTATTTCAACAGGTGGTACGAAAAAATTACTAGAAGAAAATGGTTTACAAGTAATCGGTATTTCTGAAGTAACTGGTTTCCCAGAAATTATGGATGGCCGTGTAAAAACATTACATCCAAATATTCATGGTGGTCTATTAGCAGTTCGTGATAATGAAACACATGTAGCGCAAATGAATGAATTAGGCATTCAACCAATTGACTTTGTTGTTGTTAACTTATACCCATTTAAAGAAACAATCGCTAAGCCTGATGTAACATTTGCTGATGCAATTGAAAATATTGATATCGGTGGCCCAACAATGATTCGCTCTGCTGCGAAAAATCATAAATTTGTATCGGTAATTGTAGATCCAGTAGATTATGATGTTGTATTAGCAGAACTGAAAGAGAACAGCGAAGTAAAAGAAGAGACGAAACGTAAATTAGCAGCGAAAGTATTTCGTCATACAGCGGCATATGATGCGTTAATTTCTAACTACTTAACAGAACAAATGGGTGAAGAAAGTCCAGAAACGTTAACTGTGACGTTTGAGAAAAAGCAAGACTTACGTTATGGAGAGAACCCACATCAAAAGGCTACTTTCTATAAAGCACCATTTGCTGCAACTTCTTCTGTTGCATATGCAGAACAATTACATGGTAAGGAATTATCTTATAACAATATTAATGACGCAGACGCAGCACTGAGCATCGTAAAAGAATTTACAGAACCAGCAGTAGTAGCGGTAAAACATATGAATCCATGTGGCGTTGGAGTAGGAACTGATATTCACGAGGCATATACTCGTGCTTATGAAGCGGATCCAGTATCAATCTTCGGCGGTATTATTGCAGCAAATCGTGAAATTGATAAAGCTACAGCAGAAAAGTTACACGAAATTTTCTTAGAAATTGTTATCGCTCCTTCGTTCTCGCAAGAAGCTTTAGAAGTGTTGCAAAGCAAGAAGAACTTACGCTTACTAACTGTAAATATTGAAAAAGCGACAAGTGCAAGCAAAAAACTAACTTCTGTACAAGGTGGTCTTCTTGTTCAAGAGGAAGATACGTTATCATTAGATGAGAACACAATTTCAATTCCAACGAAACGTGAACCATCAGAGCAAGAGTGGAAAGATTTAAAACTAGCTTGGAAAGTTGTAAAACATGTGAAATCAAATGCAATTGTTTTAGCGAATGATAACATGACGGTTGGTGTAGGCGCGGGACAGATGAACCGTGTAGGCTCTGCAAAAATTGCAATTACACAAGCTGGCGAAAAAGCACAAGGTAGCGCACTTGCATCTGATGCTTTCTTCCCAATGCCAGATACAGTAGAAGAAGCAGCAAAAGCTGGTATTACAGCAATTATCCAACCAGGTGGATCAATTCGTGATGAGGATTCTATTAAAGTGGCAGATAAGTATGGGATTACGATGGTGTTCACTGGCGTACGTCATTTCAAACACTAATAGAGGATGTCTAAAAGGTCCGGTCGAGATAACCTTCGCATGTCGTCGTTGCAATGCCAGTGCGGTACTCATGTAGGAAAACTATACTCCGTGTCCTCTTGGAAAATGCGCCTCGACCTGCTCGGTTCTCTCGATCCTCCCTTTTAAACTTCTATTGATATGAAAAAGCAAACTAGGAGCATAGCTTCTAGTTTGTACCTATTTAATTATTGGGGGATGAAATATGAATGTTTTAGTAATTGGCCGCGGTGGGCGTGAGCATGCTTTAGCTTGGAAGTTTGCACAATCTGAAAAGGTGGAGAAGGTGTATGTAGCACCAGGTAATGAAGGTATGCGAGATGTTGCAACACCAGTTGATATTGATGAAAATGATTTTGATGCATTAGTTTTATTTGCCAAAGAGAATAATGTTGAATTAACTTTCGTTGGGCCAGAAATTCCGCTTATGAATGGAATTGTTGATCGTTTTAAAGAAGAGGGACTTCGCGTATTTGGTCCGAATAAAGCGGCTGCTGTTATTGAAGGCAGTAAAGCTTTTACGAAAGAGTTGATGAAAAAGTATAATATACCAACTGCTGCATACGAAACTTTTACAGACTATGATGAAGCAGTAAAGTACATTCAAAAAGTTGGTGCGCCAATTGTTATTAAAGCTGATGGATTAGCTGCTGGTAAAGGTGTAACGGTAGCAATGACGCTTGAAGAGGCATTACAAGCTGTGAAAGAAATGCTACAAGATGTGAAATTCGGCGTGGCAAGTAAGAAGGTCGTTATTGAAGAGTTTTTAGATGGACAAGAATTTTCATTGATGGCATTTGTAAATGGAACAACTGTACATCCGATGGTAATTGCTCAAGACCATAAACGAGCTTTTGATGGCGATAAGGGTCCTAATACAGGTGGAATGGGCGCATATTCTCCAGTACCACAAATTCCAGAATCAGCAGTTCAAGAGGCGATTGAAACAGTATTACACCCAACTGCTAAAGCGATGATCCAAGAAAATCGTTCGTTTACAGGTATTTTATATGCAGGGCTTATTTTAACAAATGATGGTCCAAAGGTAATTGAATTTAATGCTCGCTTTGGTGATCCTGAAACGGAAGTTGTATTACCTCGCTTAGAGAATGATTTAGTTGATGTATGCAACGCTGTGTTAGATGAAAGTGAACTAACTTTACAATGGTCAGAAGATGCTGTTATCGGTGTTGTACTTGCTTCTAAAGGATATCCAGAAGCGTATAAAAAAGGTGAAGTTATTAACGGATTAGATACATTGCAAGATGTGATTGTTTTCCATGCGGGGACAGTAATGAAACACGGTGATTTTGTAACAAATGGTGGCCGTGTATTATTTGTTGCTTGCAAGGCGAATAGTTTACAAGAAGCAAAAGATAAAGTATATAAAGAAATCGGTAAAATTGAGAGTGATGGTCTATTTTATCGAAGTGATATAGGATATCGTGCAATTGGGCATGAGATGACGAGAAGTTAATGTATAAAAAATCCCGCTGAGAAATCAGCGGGATTTTTATGCATCTTTATCTTTTTTCAATTTTCCTTTTTGCTTTGCCATTTCTCGAAGTAAATACTCGATGTGTGCATTGACGCTACGAAACTCATCATTCGCCCATTTTTCGATGACTGCGTGTAATTCAGGATCAATACGTAATGGAAAGCTTTTCTTTTTAGCCATTATTATTTACAACCTATTAATATAGGCTTCCTGTATTAATAACTGGTTGCGCACCTTTATCTGAAACGATGGCAACCAATAAGTTATTTACCATATTTGCTTTACGCTCGTCATCGAGTTCCAGTACGCCTTCTTCATCTAACATATGGATTGAATCTTTGGCCATCTTCACAGCACCTTCAACAATCTCTTTTCTAGCAGCCAACACTGCTTTTGCTTGTTGACGTTGTAGCATTGCATGGGCAATTTCTGTTGCGTAAGCTAAATGCGTTAAACGAGTTTCTAATACTTCTACACCAGCGATTTCAAGACGCGCTTCTAATTCGCGTTTTAGCTCTTCTGAAATTTCCTCAGTATTTCCACGTAACGTAATACAAGTTTCATCTTGGAAATTATCGTAAGGATATTTTGTTGCAACGTGGCGGATTGCTGTTTCACTTTGGATTTCTACGAATCGATCGTAATGCTCAACACCAAACATTGCTTTTGCAGAATCAACCACTTTATATACGATAACAGCTGCAATTTCAATTGGATTTCCTTCAATATCATTTACTTTTAATTTCTTACTATTAAAGTTTTCAACACGTAAAGATACAGTTTGACGGAATGCAAATGGAATTGTTAAAAATAAACCGTTTTGACGAATTGTTCCTAAATAATTACCGAAGAACGTAATAACTTTCGCTTGATTCGGTTGAACGATACCGATGCCTGTAGCCAAAACAGATGCTAATATGAGAGCTAAAATAGCTATTACAAACATTTCTTGTACAAGGCAAAATACACCGATAGCGGCTAAAACTAAAATTCCAATAACACCCAGAAACCCATTTACATAAAATACTTGTTTTTCTTTCATATGATCGCCTCCTGATATAAAAATGATATCACTTTTATATCATTTTAAGCAAGGGGTTCACACCTAATTTTCTGAATTTTTTTATTTGGTATCTTTTATGTACGTGTTAGGGATGAAAAAAGAATGTATGTTCTGTTTTGTGGTAAAATAAAGAGGACTTAACCGCCCACTGCAGCAGCTAAGTCCCTTTGAGAGCATCTTGCATCGTGACAAATGATTCAAAGCGGTTTGGCCAGGATTATTTCTTCAATCGCTGACTCAATCTCTTTGTCAGAAGAGTCGTAACTTCCATTTGACTTTGGTTTGTCATGGGTGGAAGTTTGATTCACTTCTTCTTTAGCATGTCCTTTTTCAGTAAAATTCATGCTAGGCATTTTAAATGCGCCCATACTCATGTATTTTCCAAATTTACATACTTCAGCAATAGGGCAGAAACGAACAATCCCCTCTGCAATTTTCATGGCACCAATCCATAGTAAAACTTTAGACCAAGTGCACCACGGTTTGCGTACGAGTTTCGCTGTACTACAACCGAAGAGGATAAGTCCGAGTGTAATTCGAATTAGAGCGTTTATTGTACCGATGTTTTGCTTCATTTGAAAAACACTCCTTTTTGATGAACTTCGAAATAGCAAATACTATTTCTTTTATTAGTATTCCATGTGATTTTTGTGATATGTAATCCAACATTTGACGTTAAAAAAGATGTTGGAATGGGCGTGTGTGTAAGTAGCTTTTTTTGTTATAATGAAAGAATGCACAAAAAGAAGTTTAAAACTAGATCCTCTTTTTGAACAAATAGGGAAGAGGAGATTTAAAAGGAATTTTAAAAAATCCTGATGAAAATTAACTGTTATTTTGAACAGACATAGATATAACTAGAGAAAAGAAAGGGTGTTTTCATGTACGATATTTCCGGATGGAAACATGTATTTAAGCTTGATCCAAATAAGGAGTTAAGCGATGAACATTTAGAAATGATTTGTGAGTCTGGAACCGATGCTGTTATTGTAGGCGGAAGTGATGGAGTTACAATTGATAACGTATTACACATGCTAGTTAGCATTCGTAGATATGCAGTTCCTTGCGTGTTAGAGGTTTCTGATGTGGAAGCAATCACACCAGGCTTTGATTTTTATTACATCCCAAGCGTATTAAATAGCCGAAAAGTAGAATGGGTAACAGGTGTTCATCACAAGGCATTGAAAGAATTTGGGGATATTATGGACTGGGACGAAATTTTCATGGAAGGGTATTGTGTTTTAAATCCTGAAGCGAAAGTAGCCCAGCTTACAGATGCAAAATGTGATTTAACAGAAGATGACGTTATTGCATACGCGCGTTTAGCAGACAAACTATTACATTTACCGATATTCTATTTAGAATATAGCGGTACGTATGGAGATATTGAACTTGTTAAAAATGTAAAAGCAGAATTGAAACAAGCTAAGTTATATTATGGCGGTGGCATTTCTAATGCAGAACAAGCGAAAGAAGTAGCGCAGTATGCCGATACAGTAGTTGTTGGAAATGTTATTTATGATGATATAAAATCGGCGTTAAAAACAGTTAAAGCAGTAAAAGGAGAGTAGGTGCAGGCGTATATGAGTATGACGGATAAGTTATTAAATGGTTTAAATCCACAGCAACAAAAAGCAGTGCAAACAACGAATGGACCGCTGCTATTAATGGCGGGAGCGGGTAGTGGTAAAACACGTGTGTTAACACATCGTATTGCATATTTACTTGGTGAAAAAGGTGTAGCGCCATGGAATGTACTAGCTATTACCTTTACAAATAAGGCTGCTCGTGAAATGCGCGAGCGTATTGATACACTTGTCGGACCAGAAGCAGAAGATATTTGGATTTCTACGTTCCACTCTATGTGTGTACGTATTTTACGACGTGATATCGATCGTATTGGTATTAATCGTAACTTTACAATCTTAGATTCAGGCGATCAGTTAACTGTAGTCAAAAAAATTATGAAAGAGCGTAATATTGATCCGAAGAAATTTGAGCCGCGCTCTATTTTAGCCGGCATTAGTAATGCGAAAAATGAACTGTTATCTGCAGATAAATATGCAAAAAAAATTACAATCGCTGATCCATATGAAAAATTAACGAGCGATGTATATACAGAATATCAAAAACGTCTTTTGAAAAATAATTCATTAGACTTTGATGATTTAATTATGACAACGATTCAGCTATTTGAACGTGTTCCAGAAGTACTAGAGTTTTATCAGCGCAAGTTCCAATATATTCACGTGGATGAGTATCAAGATACGAACAAAGCACAGTACCTTCTTGTTAAACATTTAGCAACACGTTTTAAAAACCTTTGTGTTGTGGGTGACTCAGATCAGTCTATTTATCGCTGGCGTGGTGCGGATATTTCTAACATTTTGTCATTCGAAAAAGACTATGAGAATGCGCAAGTTATTCTGTTAGAACAAAACTATCGCTCGTCACAAAATATTTTAAATGCAGCCAATGCTGTTATTGAAAAAAATACGAATCGTAAACCGAAAAAATTATGGACAGACAACCAAGTTGGGAGCAAAATTTCGTATTATCGTGCTGCAACTGAAAAGGACGAAGCGTATTTTGTTGCGAAAAAAATTCGTGATGATATTCAAATGGGTAACCGAAAATATACTGACTTTGCAGTATTATATCGTACGAATGCTCAGTCTCGTATGGTTGAGGAGATTTTCCTGAAATCTAATATCCCTTATAAAATTGTCGGCGGTACGAAGTTCTACGACCGTAAAGAAATTAAAGACATTTTGGCGTACTTACGTTTAATTGGGAATCCTGATGATGAGATTAGT
The DNA here is from genome assembly GCF_016483345.1 of Bacillus cereus group sp. N24. Classification (NCBI taxonomy): domain Bacteria; kingdom Bacillati; phylum Bacillota; class Bacilli; order Caryophanales; family Bacillaceae; genus Bacillus; species Bacillus cereus group sp. N24. The sequence continues at coordinate 118,742 of NZ_JAEHCA010000015.1, read as the reverse complement.
TTCGCACGTATTATTAACATGCCGAAGCGCGGGATTGGTGCGACTTCTATCGATAAAATTATTAATTACGGTGTGCAAAACGGAATTTCATTAACGGCTGTATTTGATGAAATTGAGCATGTTGGTGTAAGTGCAAAAATTACAAAGGCAGTAAAAGAATTCGCAAGTTTACTACACAACTGGGTAAATATGCAAGAGTACTTATCTGTTACAGAATTAGTAGAAGAAGTCATTGAAAAAACAGGATATCGCGAGATGTTGAAAAATGAGCGTTCTTTAGAAGCAGAAGGCCGTTTAGAAAACTTAGATGAGTTTTTATCTGTTACGCAAACGTTCGAATCTCAAAGTGAAGATAAGAGCCTTGTTGCATTCCTAACAGACTTAGCTCTTGTCGCGGATATTGATCGTGTAGATGAAGATCCAACTGCTGGTGAAGAAGTTATTTTAATGACGATGCACTCAGCAAAAGGGCTAGAGTTCCCTGTAGTCTTTATCGTTGGTTTAGAGGAAGGAATATTCCCGCATACGCGTTCTCTTATGGAAGAAGATGAAATGCAAGAAGAGCGTCGCCTTGCTTATGTAGGTATTACTCGTGCAGAAGAAGAATTATACTTATCGAATGCGCAAATGCGTACTTTATTTGGTAGGACAAGTATGAATGCAGCATCTCGATTTATTACAGAAATCCCGGCAGAGTTGGTGGAACCATTAAATGAAACAGCGCCGAAGCGTGAAACTTCGTTTAGTGCAAAAGGAAGAACGACAGGAGCTGCGGCAACAACAACACGCTCTCGTTCAGCTTTCGTACGTCCGGCTGTTAAGACAACAGGCGGCGAGCAAATTGGCTGGGCAGTAGGCGATAAAGCTTCCCACCAAAAATGGGGAGTCGGTACAGTTGTAAGTGTAAAAGGCGAAGGTGATTCAAAAGAATTAGATATCGCGTTCCCAAGCCCGATTGGTGTTAAACGTTTATTAGCAAAATTTGCACCTGTGACGAAACAATAGGAAAGGAATGAGGATATGTCAAAAGAGATAGCAAAAAAACGTATAGAAGAACTACGTGATTTGTTAAATACATTTAACTATCAATATCACGTATTAGACAATCCTTCTGTTTCTGATGCGGAGTATGACCGTAATATGCAGGAGCTTATAAAATTAGAAGCAGAGAATCCAGAGTTCATGAGTGAAGACTCTCCCTCCGTGCGCGTTGGGGGAACTGTTCTTGATATATTTGAAAAAGTAACGCATAAGTCACCGATGTTAAGTTTAGGAAATGCATTTAACGAAGGAGATTTGCGTGATTTTGACCGAAGAGTACGTCAAGGAATTGATGATGCGAATGTAAGATATATATGCGAATTAAAAATTGACGGACTTGCTGTTTCACTTCATTATGAAAAAGGACGCTTTATTCAAGGTGCAACACGTGGTGATGGTATAACAGGTGAAGATATTACCCAAAACTTGAAAACGATTAAAGCAATTCCACTTCGATTAAATGAAGAGGTAACGTTAGAAGTGCGAGGCGAGGCTTATATGCCGAAGCGTTCATTCGTTAAACTAAATGAAGAAAAAGAGCAAAACGGTGAAGATGTATTTGCGAATCCGCGTAATGCGGCAGCAGGTTCAATACGTCAACTTGATACGAAAATTGCAGCAAAGCGTAACCTATCCATGTTTGTATATGGTCTTGCAAATGTAGAAGAAAAAACAATTTCATCGCATAGCGAATCACTTGATTTCTTAGGTGAACTGGGGTTTAAGACAAATCCAAATCGCCGTACATGTGAAACAATTGAAGAGGTTATAGCTTATGTAGAAGAATGGCAGGAAAAACGTCCGAATCTTGATTATGAGATTGATGGGATCGTTATAAAAGTAGACGATGTTGCTCTTCAAGAAAGCCTAGGAACTACTGCAAAGAGTCCAAGATGGGCGATTGCTTATAAATTCCCGGCTGAAGAAGTTGTAACGAGATTAACGGGCATTGAATTAAGTGTTGGCCGTACAGGGGTTGTAACACCGACTGCAGAGTTAGAACCAGTACGAGTGGCTGGTACGATCGTTCGTCGTGCTTCCTTACATAACGAGGATTTAATTCGTGAAAAAGACATTCGAATTGGTGACTACGTTGTTGTGAAAAAGGCTGGAGATATTATTCCTGAGGTTGTGAACGTTATTTTTGATAAGCGTACTGGTGAGGAAGAAGAATACCGCATGCCAACGCATTGTCCGGCATGTGAGAGTGAACTAGTTCGTTTAGAAGAAGAGGTTGCACTTCGTTGTATAAATCCAACTTGTCCTGCCCAAATTCGCGAGGGATTAATTCATTTCGTTTCAAGAAATGCAATGAATATTGACGGACTTGGCGAGCGTGTCATCACACAGCTCTTTGATGCAGATTATATTCGTACGTTTGCAGATTTATATGCATTGACGAAAGAACAATTACTACAGCTAGAGCGTTTTGGTGAAAAATCAGCAACAAATTTAATACAAGCAATTGAGAATTCGAAGGAAAACTCGTTAGAGCGATTATTATTTGGCCTTGGAATTCGCCATGTCGGGGCGAAAGCAGCACGTACATTTGCAGAGCATTTTGAAACGATGGATGCACTTGTGAAAGCGACGGAAGAAGAGCTAAAATCAATTAATGAAATTGGAGAAAAAATGGCGCAATCCGTTGTGACATATTTTGATAATGAAGATGTATTAGAGCTATTACAACAGTTTAAAGAGTATGGCGTGAACATGACATACAAAGGCATAAAAAGTGCAGATTTACAAAATGTTGAATCTTACTTTGCAGGGAAAACTGTCGTCTTAACTGGGAAATTAGAAGTGATGGGACGCAGTGAAGCGAAGAAGAAGATTGAGGCATTAGGTGGAAAAGTAACAGGAAGTGTTAGTAAAAGTACGGATTTAGTTGTTGCTGGTGAAGCTGCTGGCTCAAAATTAGCGCAAGCAGAGAAGCACAATGTTGAAGTTTGGAATGAAGAGAGGTTCTTACAAGAGCTAAATAAGTAAGAGGTGCAAACTTACCATGAAAAAAATAGCATTAGCGGTATTAAGTCTTGGCCTACTTGTAAGTGGTTGTAGCGCAGGTGCCGACAAAGATGAAAAAGTGGCTGAGAAATCAGGGAAAGCAAAAGAGCAAGCAGTCGTTCCGAAGTATGCTATTTCGGATGAATATTATAAGACGACTGTTCCATTTGATGCAGGATCTGCACGTGGATTAGTTGTGCAGGGATTAAATAATCGTCTTGATATAGATGAATTTGAAACAGGATTAATGCGTATTGCAAAAGAATCATTTAATACGAAAGATTATTTCTTTAAAGGTGGAAGTACTCTAGATGATCAAACCGTAAAAATGCTTGTAAAAAGAAAGCGTACAGATGCCGAACAAAAGGAACTAGAGAGCAAATTAAAAAAAGATGCAGTTAAATTTCCGAATATAGGGCTCAATCCAGCGTTAGGCGAAGGATCAGAATCACTAGAAGTGAAAAATAAAAAAAATCCAATATATATTTCAAATATTTTAGAGCATAATTATTATGTGAAAAAAGGCGATAAAGATGTTGAACTTGGTGGTATTGTAGTTGGTTTAGCAATGAATTCTGTTCAATATTTTAATGAAGAGCATGGTTATCCGCGTGAGGCTAAAATCGAGGACGAAAAAATGTTAGCTGAAGGGAAAAAAATGGCGCAAGAAATCTTGAAAGTTATGCACCAAAAAAAGCCCGACATAAAAAACGTTCCGATTACATTTGCGATTTATCGTCAATCTCCAAAGTCTGCACTTGTGCCAGGAAACTTTGTTTCTTATGCTAATGTGGAAAAAGGTAGTGAAACGGTTGAAGATTGGAAACAAATTAACGAGAAATACTATTTGTTCCCGTCTGAACAAGCAAAAACAGACAATAAGCGTGAAGATCTTGCAAGGGTATCTAACTTCAAAGCAAAACTAAGCGATTATTTCCAAGGCGATTATTCCGCTGTTATCGGTACTGGTATGTATAGAGACGAGGAATTAAAAGAAATGAAGCTGGATATTCCTGTCCAGTTTAATGGAAAAGCGGAAATAATTGGTTTTACACAATATGTAGCAGGGCTTGTTATGGAATACTTCCCAAATTATATGAGAGTACAAGTAACGATTAAATCTGTAGAACGTCCAGAAGCGATTATTATACGTGAAGCGAAGCAAGATGAGCCACTCGTAAAAATTTTAGATTAAAGATAAAAGCTGTTCCACAAAGGAACAGCTTTTTTTCTTGAGGAATTTTGTTATAATTTTAAATGTTATAAATAAGGGGATAAGGGGTAAAGGTCATGGACGAACTAAGTCTTCAAGTCATTATTTTATTAATTGCATTCGGATTTTTAGCAGCTTTTATTGATTCAGTTGTTGGAGGTGGAGGATTAATTTCGCTTCCTGCACTAATGTTTGTCGGTTTGTCACCAGCTTCGGCAATTGCAACGAATAAATTAGCTGCAACGATGGGGACGTTTACGAGTGCAATTTATTTTATTCGATCAGGAAAAGTCGATTTTAAAATTGTAGGAAAGTTAATCCCGTTAACTATTATTGGAGCGGTCGCAGGTGCTTTAGTGGTAAAATTTATTCCACCGGATATTTTACGTCCATTAGTACTTGTAATGTTGGTGTTTATTGCCATTTATATTATTGCAAAAAAGGATTGGGGAAGCGTATCTACCTATAAGAAGATGACGAAAAGGAAAACATTAATATTTTTCTTTGTTATTTTAATGATAGGGTTTTATGATGGTTTTTTTGGACCAGGGACAGGATCATTTTTAATTTTTGCATTTTTATTAATAGGTTTGGATTTTATTCAAGCAGCGGCATCTGGAAAACTTTTGAACTTTGTTAGTAATATCGTATCTTTAATTACTTTTTTATTTTTAGATATAATTCATTTTGAATACGGTATTATTATGGGATTATCAATGATTTTAGGTGCTTATTTTGGATCGAAGTTTGCAGTTCAAAAAGGCGTTGGATATGTAAGGACTTTATTTTTATTAGTTACTATATTATTGATCGGAAAAAATGTTTTGGAATATACTCATATTTTGTAGATTCATACGCATGTATGAATCTCTTTTTTTATTATATTTTAAAAATTTATTAATTTTTAAAATATAAGTCTAGGAATATTTGAATAAATCTAAATTATCGTGTAGAATAATGTTGTAAAATGTAAACGTTTTTCTAAGGGGAGGCTAAAAAGAATGGTAGTAGCATACAAACATGAGCCATTTACAGATTTTTCAGTAGAGGCTAACAAATTAGCGTTTGAAGAAGGTTTAAAGAAAGTAGAATCTTATCTTGGACAAGACTATCCATTAATTATTGGGGGAGAAAAAATCACTACAGAAGATAAAATTGTTTCTGTAAACCCTGCAAATAAAGAGGAACTTGTTGGTCGTGTTTCAAAAGCAAGCCGTGAATTAGCTGAAAAAGCAATGCAAGTAGCGGATGCAACATTCCAAACTTGGAGAAAGTCAAAACCAGAAATGCGTGCAGACATTTTATTCCGTGCTGCAGCAATTGTTCGTCGTAGAAAACATGAGTTCTCTGCTATCCTTGTAAAAGAAGCAGGTAAACCATGGAATGAGGCAGATGCTGATACAGCGGAAGCAATCGACTTTATGGAATATTATGCTCGTCAAATGTTGAAATTGAAAGACGGTATTCCAGTAGAAAGCCGTCCAATTGAATATAATCGTTTCTCTTACATTCCATTAGGAGTAGGTGTTATCATTTCTCCTTGGAACTTCCCATTCGCAATTATGGCAGGTATGACAACAGCTGCTTTAGTTTCTGGTAACACAGTATTACTAAAACCAGCTAGTACAACTCCTGTAGTAGCTGCGAAATTCATGGAAGTATTAGAAGAAGCTGGCTTACCAGCTGGCGTAGTAAACTTCGTGCCAGGTAATGGTTCTGAAGTTGGTGACTACTTAGTAGATCATCCTCGTACACGTTTCGTAAGCTTCACTGGATCTCGTGATGTAGGTATCCGCATTTATGAGCGTGCAGCGAAAGTAAATCCAGGTCAAATCTGGTTAAAACGTGTTATCGCTGAAATGGGCGGTAAAGATACAATCGTTGTTGATAAAGAAGCAGATCTTGAATTAGCAGCTAAATCTATCGTTGCATCAGCATTCGGATTCTCAGGACAAAAATGTTCTGCATGTTCTCGTGCTGTAATCCACGAAGATGTATATGATCACGTATTAAATCGTGCTGTTGAATTAACAAAAGAATTAACAGTTGATAACCCAGCTGTATTAGGTACAAATATGGGTCCTGTTAATGACCAAGCTGCATTCGATAAAGTAATGAGCTATGTTGCAATTGGTAAAGAAGAAGGTAGAATCCTAGCAGGTGGCGAAGGAGACGATTCTAAAGGCTGGTTCATCCAACCAACAATCGTTGCTGATGTTGCAGAAGATGCTCGCTTAATGAAAGAAGAAATCTTCGGACCAGTAGTAGCATTCTGTAAAGCAAAAGACTTCGATCATGCACTTGCAATTGCAAACAATACAGAATACGGTTTAACAGGAGCAGTTGTTTCTAATAACCGCGACCATATTGAAAAAGCACGTGAAGACTTCCACGTAGGTAACTTATACTTCAACCGTGGATGTACTGGTGCAATCGTAGGTTACCAACCATTCGGTGGCTTTAACATGTCTGGTACAGACTCTAAAGCTGGTGGCCCAGATTACTTAGCACTTCACATGCAAGCAAAAACTACTTCTGAAACTTTATAAGAAATAGTAGAGGAGCTTTTCACAGAATGTGAAGAGCTCCTTTTAAATTAGAATCCCATATATTACTATTATTCGAAGAGGACGAGCTAAACCCTATTAATAGCGGGATAAACATGTAAATAGAAATAAAGTGACGGGAAAAGTTGATTTATTAGTCACATTTTTTAGTATTCATTTTAAGAATTTCCTGTATAATACAATTTGAAAGAAAATCTATGGTTTGACAAGAAACACTCTTTTCGGTTTTGCTCACTGAATGGAGTGTTTTTTTGTAACCAAAAATTCCTCTGTACTCATTGCATTTGCATATACTCCATTTAAACTGGCCAAAATTGTATTGTGAATATAAACAGCTGGTATAGTAGCATTCTTAAAAGAAAGATCTTTTGTAGCACAAGCATCGTGTATAACGGTACAATGAAAGCCGAAATCAAAAGCAGCTCTTACGGTAGCATCAATACACATATGAGTCATCATCCCGCATATGACGATGTGTTCAATGTCTAAACGTTGTAATTGTTCTAAAAGATTAGTTTCTCGGAAGCTATTTGGATAATGTTTGAGTATAACAGTTTCTTCTCTAAGCGGACGGACATTCTCGTGAATATGGACACCTTCTGTATTAGGTAGGAAAAAAGTAGCATCATTTTTTATTGCTACATGCTGGATATGAAAAATAGGTCCGCCGTTCATTCTAAAGTGTTTTAGTAGCTCACTGGCATACTCACTTGCTTCTACCGGATTGCGCAATTCCATCTTTCCATTTGGAAAATAATCATTTTGGATATCAACGAGTAATAGAGCTGTTTTCATATATTCACCTTCCTCTGATTTCATATTCAAATAATAGTATTCAATTCATAGAAAAAATAATCCTTTTAAAAAATATGAGGGAGAAGAATTTTACATAACCTTCAAGATTACTATTTTATTATGAATTTTTATTTGAAAATTTTAATAAAGAAATAATTAATATTTTTCTAAAAAATGTATTGACTCTCACTATTCTGAGTTCTATAATGAGAATTAATTAAACGACAATTAAATCGATACATTCTTATCCAGAGAGGTGGAGGGACTGGCCCTACGATACCTCAGCAACGGGTTTTTTAATACCGTGCTAACTCCAGCAAGTCTTTATAGGCTTGGAAGATGAGAAGATGTGAACGAGTACATATAAGTGCTCTCCTTCTTATCTTTTATTACTGATAAGAAGGAGAGCACTTTTTATTTTACCTCGAAAGCTCTACTTCTAGTTTTTACAGCATATAGGAGGGAAGAAAATGATTTCTTTTAATAACGTAAGTAAAGTATATGAATCAGGTGGGCAATCTGTTCACGCTGTGGAGGATGTAACATTATCAGTTGAGAAGGGCGAAATTTTTGGCATTATCGGATTTAGTGGTGCTGGAAAGAGTACGTTATTACGCCTAGTAAACATGTTAGAGAGACCGACTGCAGGAACGATCTCAATAGATGATAAAGATATTACATCCTTATCAACGAAAGAATTACGGAAACTTAGACAAAGAATTGGGATGATTTTTCAAAGTTTTAATTTATTTAATTCAAGAACAGTGTTTGGGAATATTGCTTATCCATTAAAGTTAGCGAAAGTACCAAAGAATGAAATAAAAGAAAGAGTCAATGAACTGCTGAAGTTTGTAGGGCTAGAAGATAAAGCAAACTATTATCCGGAGCAGTTATCAGGCGGACAAAAGCAACGTGTTGGGATTGCTAGGGCACTTGCAACATCACCAGATATACTTATATGTGATGAGGCAACATCAGCCTTAGATCCAGAAACAACGACAGAGATTTTAAACTTATTAAAGAAAATCAATCGTGAATATAATTTAACAATTCTTCTTATTACACACGAAATGCATGTTGTGAAAGAAATTTGTCACCGTGTAGCTGTAATGGAGAAGGGAAAAGTTATTGAAGAAGGAAAACTGTTTGATGTTTTCACACAACCAAAAACAAAGACAACTCAAAACTTTGTACGTTCTGTTATTAATGACCACTTGCCAGAAAGTGTTCTAGCGAAAATTCAAAATGGTGGTCAGATTTATCGCTTAACTTTTACTGGTGAGGAGACAGGACAGCCGGTACTATCATATATCGCAAAAAACTATAACGTCGATGTAAATGTACTGTACGGAAATATTATTGAACTTCAAAATGTACTATTTGGAAATCTTCTTGTAGAATTGCAAGGTGAACAGAAGGAAATTCAAAAAGCATTACAACATCTAAGACTGCAAGTGAAGCTGAAGGAGGTAGAAGCTCATGCGAGTTGATTGGAGTATATTTTGGCCTCGCATATTAGATGCGACGGGGGACACCCTCTTAATGGTAATTGTAACCCTTATATTCGCTATAATTCTTGGTATACCTCTAGGTTTACTTTTATATGTAACGAGAAAAGGTAATTTTTTAGAAAATAAATGGGTTTTTTCTATTCTTAACGTCATCATTAATACAATTCGTCCAGTTCCATTCATTATCTTTTTAGTAGCTTTAAGCCCACTAACAAGAAGCGTGATCGGAACGACGATTGGAACAGCGGCAGCAATCTTCCCAATGACGTTAGTGGCATCTATTGGTATTGCTAGAATGGTTGAAACAAATCTTGTCTCAGTTCCGAAAGGAGTAATTGAAGCTGCACAAGCGATGGGCGCTTCACCACTTAGAATTGTTTTTGAAATTCTCGTGCCAGAAGCGTTAGCACCATTGATCTTAGGTGTTACGTTTATGACAGTTGGTTTAATTGAATTTTCTGCAGTTGCTGGGCTTGTCGGTGGTGGTGGTCTTGGTGACTTAGCAATGACATATGGTTATCAACGTTTTGATACATCAGTTATGTTCGTAACGGTCGTTTTACTTATTATTCTCGTACAGATAGCTCAAAATTTAGGAAACTACTTTGCGAAAGTGTTTTTACGCAGATCATAAAAAGGAAGAGGGGAAAAGAAAATGAAGAAAATTTTAGCATTTGCATTATCAGCGATTGTAGGAATTTCAGCACTAAGCGGCTGCTCGGGTGGAGACACAGGTGCAGGAGCAAAAGAGAAAGTAGTTCGCGTCGGTGTAACTGGAACGGATGGAGACGTTTGGGAAATTTTGAAGAAAAAAGCTGAAAAAGAAGGAATTAAAATTAAACTGGTTGAGTTCTCTGATTATACAACGCCAAATAAAGCGTTAGCTGATGGAGATATTGAATTAAACTCATTCCAGCATATTGCTTTCTTAGAGCAATTTAAAAAGGAGCATAAGTTAGATATTACAGCTGTCGGTACAACACAAATTGCACCAATGGGCTTATTCTCTGAAAAATATAAGAAAGCAAATGAAATCCCAGATGGTTCAGAAATTGCTATTCCAAATGATCCAACGAACCAAGCACGTGCATTAAAACTTCTTGATGCAGCGGGGTTATTGAAACTTAAAAAAGATTTTGGTCTATTTGGGGATCCAAGTGGTATCGCTGAAAATCCGAAGAAGTTAAAAATTACACCGGTTATTGCACAGCAAACACCTCGTGTATTAAAAGATGTAGCTGCTTCAGTTATTAATAACGGTGTGGCTGGTCAAGCTGGATTAGATCCAGCGAAGGATCCTATTTTCTTAGAAGATCCAAAGAATGAAAATGCGAAGCCTTATATTAATATTTTCGCAGCTCGTACGAAAGATAAAGACGATCCAACACTGAAAAAAGTAATTGAATTATATCATTCAAAAGAAGTAACAGATGCAGTTAAGAAAGAAACAAAGGATGGTTCAATTTCAGTAGATCTTTCATTTGAGGAGCTTGAAAAAATCGTAAAATAATCATTGGGTTTAATGAACTAATAGAAGGAACCCCTCCGCTGTTAGTTCGTTCAACATATAATCTACTTAACAAACAAAACCCTAATTTTGTACCTTCCAATTTTGTATAACGTAGAATCCAATGTTTGTTAAGTAGAGTGATGGACCGGGAGTTTTCCTGGTCTTTTTTTATTACTGAAAGCAGCTAGCGAATAGTAAGGTAATCCAAATTATAATGGGATAAGAAAGTAAGCTGAAAATGAGTGTAATTACGAATTGCTTTTTATGAATTAATTGTTTTTTGGATGAAAAAAAGAAAATAGAAAAGATAACAATGAAAACTGAGGATATTACGCCAGGATTATAGGAGCGATAAATCAAAAACAAAATAATATGTTGCACTGCGTTAAAGAAAATGGCCCCTTGTATAAAAATAATCCAGTATATAGAAGACAAGAAGTTTAGTTGATATAGAAAGACGATAAGTACGACGAAGATTGTTAATATGGAAATGGCAATGAAAAATTGTTGGCTAGTTATAAGATGAATTGAAAATTGATTAGCAAGATATTGTCGCATTTGGAAAGCTTCTTCAAGGTTATGAATGAAAAATAATAAAGGAATGATCCAAAGCGTAATAGTGGAATGTTTTTTTATCAACTTATATCACTCCAATAAAGTATAGAAAGCCTAAAAAGGCCCTCTATACAGAGATGATTATTCAATTATGATACTTTTTAAATTATCTTCATGATGCTCTCGTTCTTTCGGATAAGCAGCTAGCTCCTCTTGCAAAATACTTAGCATTTGCTTAGCTGATTGCTGGATTGGAGTAGGTAGCTCTTCTAATATACGCATACCGACTCTTACTTTTGTCCGAATTACTTTTCGTAGTAATTCCTCATGCATGCACCACACCTCCAAATCGAATGTTTAGTACATCCTCTTCAAACTTGGCTCCTTGAATAGAAAGGTGTGTTAATGTTTTTGGTAATGTGATGTTACGTTTAACAGAGCCGGCTCGAATAATAAGCTCATCACCTTTTTGATTTAATGAAAGTTCACTTTTGTTTGAGAAGGGGATGGACAGAACGAAAATATATTCATCGCCATCTTTTTTCACATATTGTGTGCGACCATTGAATTTCACTTCAGTAGGAGAGGGATCGGATTTAAATAAAGCATTGCCTATACGCTCTAACATAGGTAAACCAACAACTTCTTGTTCAAACATGGGAGCTTCGTAAATAGGAAGCGGCTGAAAACTATCTTGAATTAATGTTTTATATTTCTTTTGCGTATCTTTCCATGCTTGAAAATAAGGATCGGTGACAGTGTTAGGGATGACACGGTTAATCATGATGGCATCTACGTTATAATCGTATAAATTTAAATAAGTAAAACTACGCTGAGCTTCTTTAATGACCATTTTTTCGGGATTTACAACGATGCGGATACTTGTTATTTCTCGGTTCGATAAAATATCTCTCATTTCTCCAAGCTGTTCAAGTGTATTTGTTAATTCGTCCATAATATCATCGGTTGGAAGGGGGACACCAAGAAGTGGTTGAGCTACAGGACGAACGACTTTTAAAACTTTTCTTTTAATAGGAAATAATTTTTCCATCCACCAGCCGAGCATGTCTGGAAAACTAAGCATTGCTAATGTTTCTCCTGTTGGAGCGCAATCAATGATGATAACGTCGTATGTGTTTTTTTTATAATAATCGAGCACGCGAAGTAAGCTAATTAAATCTTCCATACCAGGAAACATCGTTAATTCTTCTGTTGTAATATCATCAGCTGCTTTGGAAGTGAATAACAAGGTAATGTATTTCTGTAACTTTCCCCAGCCTTTTTCCATTTCATAAATCGTATTAATCTCTTGTGCCCACAAGTTTTCGCGAATTTCTAATGGCTCAGAAGATAGCTTTATACCAAATGAATCTCCTAAACTATGAGCAGGATCTGTACTCATTACTAATGTTTTTAATCCTTGTTTTGCGCTTTGAAGTGCTGTTGCTGCTGAAATGCTAGTTTTTCCTACGCCGCCTTTACCTGTATACAAAATAATTCTCATCATTCTATCCCCTTTGTTTCGGTTATCGAATATTACGAACATCGAAGTATTTAAGTGAATAAAAACCCAGTTAGGGCTTTATCCCGCATTAACGGGCAGTAAGACTTCCGTCCAAAAATTCGGCTGGAGCAAAGAAATTAGGTGGGGGGTCAACTGTCCGTAAATGCCCGATTGGTTCAACTAATAATCAGTGAGGGATGAGAAAACCCCTCACTGATTAAAGTTTCACTTTATTCAATCGGAATGTTTTTCATTCTAGGTGTAGAAACCTTTTCTTCTATTTTTTGCTGTGACGTAGCAATGTGATTCATAATTTTTTGGAAGATTTGTAGTAAGAATGCTTTTTCTTCTTCTGACAATGCTTCTGTCACTAGGCTAAAGTAATGGGCTGCATTTTGTTTTACTTCTTGAACGAGCATTACGCCGTTTTCTGTTAAACGAATTAATACAATGCGTCGATCGTTTTCATCACGGTACCGTTCAATATACCCCTTTTTTACAAGGCGATTTACAACACCTGTCGTTGTACTCATCGGTATATCAAGAAGGTCAGCAATTTTTGTCATTGTAATATCTGTATTTCGCTCCATCCAAAGTAAACAAAATACTTCTGTCTTGGAAAGTGTTAAATCAAGGCTTACCCATTCTTCAGGATAGAAAAGTTTCTTGGCGTTATCTAGCAGTAAGTCTAAAAAGTGTTCATATTGCAACAATTAATTCCACTCCCGTATATTTCGAGGTTCGTAATATTTGTTTTTATTTTATGTAGAATAGAAATAAATGTCAATATTTTTAATTTATTTTTCAGATTAGACAGAAAACAATCTTTAAAATGGCATTTTTTTATGATAGATTAATAAATAGAAAAAGAATTTTACATAAAAATCCATAACGGTAAATATATTTATCTATAATGGATGTGCATCTAACAAGGGGGATAATGATGAGAAGAAGAAATACGCAAGCGTTCACGTTTTTAGCATGGACTTCATTTGTTTGTGCGCTTTCAGGGATGCTAATTGGGATTTACACGTTAGATGAAACGCTTAGTGTAAAAGGGTACTATTTAATTGGAACGTTATTTTTAACGATGTCTTGTTTTGTATTACAAAAAACAATTCGTGATAATGAAGAAGATAACGAGAGATTTCCAAAAAATAAACCGTTAGATAAAGAGTAAATTGTAAAGAAAGGCGTTTGCCTTTCTTTTTTTATGTAAAAATGCCGTAAGTGCCATGTGTTGACTTGCTTGAAGTACTGAAAATTTGGTATCATCAATAGTATTGTAGATTGAACGATATATTATGGAGGTGGCCTAGCCGTGTCAAGAATTTCCGTTGAGAATGTAAAGCACGTAGCACATTTAGCACGTCTTGCAATTACTGATCAAGAAGCAGAAAAATTTCAAAAACAACTAGATGCAATAGTTACATTTGCAGAACAGTTAAATGAATTAGATACAACAGATGTAAAACCAACAACTCATGTATTAACTATGAAAAATGTTATGCGTGAAGATGTGCCAGAAAAAGGTTTACCAGTAGAAGAAGTATTAAAAAATGCACCGGATCACAAAGATAATCAAATCCGTGTTCCAGCAGTATTAGAATAGAGGAGGGGAATTTCGATGTCATTATTTGATCATTCTGTATCAGAGTTACATAAGAAGTTAAACAACAAAGAAATTTCCGTTACGGATTTAGTAGAAGAATCTTACAAACGTATTGCGGATGTTGAAGATAACGTAAAAGCTTTTCTTACATTAGATGAAGAAAATGCACGCGCGAAAGCGAAAGAATTAGATGCTAAGATCGGCGCTGAAGATAATGGTTTATTATTCGGTATGCCAATCGGTGTAAAAGATAACATTGTAACTAACGGTCTTCGTACTACTTGTGCGAGCAAAATGTTAGCAAACTTTGATCCAATTTACGATGCGACAGTTGTGCAAAAGTTAAAAGCTGCTGACACAGTTACAATCGGTAAATTAAATATGGACGAGTTCGCAATGGGTTCTTCAAATGAAAACTCAGGTTTCTACGCTACAAAAAATCCATGGAACTTAGATTACGTTCCAGGCGGATCTAGTGGTGGTTCTGCAGCAGCTGTAGCAGCAGGAGAAGTATTATTCTCTCTAGGTTCTGATACGGGTGGTTCTATTCGTCAGCCAGCTGCATATTGCGGTGTTGTAGGTTTAAAACCAACTTACGGACGCGTATCTCGTTACGGATTAGTAGCATTCGCATCTTCACTTGACCAAATCGGACCGATTACACGTACAGTAGAAGACAATGCATACTTATTACAAGCTATTTCAGGTATTGACCGCATGGATGCAACTTCTGCAAATGTTGAAGTTGGAAACTACTTAGCTGGTTTAACAGGCGATGTTAAAGGTTTACGCATTGCTGTACCGAAAGAATACTTAGGCGAAGGTGTTGGCGAAGAAGCTCGTGAGTCAGTACTAGCTGCTTTAAAAGTATTAGAAGGTATGGGCGCAACTTGGGAGGAAGTATCTCTTCCACACTCTAAATACGCTCTAGCAACGTATTACTTATTATCTTCTTCTGAAGCATCTGCTAACCTTTCACGCTTTGATGGCGTACGTTACGGTGTTCGTTCTGATAATGTAAATAACTTATTAGATCTTTACAAAAACACACGTAGCGAAGGTTTCGGTGACGAAGTAAAACGCCGTATTATGCTTGGTACATTTGCACTTAGCTCTGGTTACTATGATGCATATTACAAAAAAGCACAACAAGTACGTACATTAATTAAAAACGACTTTGAAAATGTATTTGCTAACTACGATGTTATTATTGGACCAACAACGCCAACTCCAGCATTTAAAGTGGGCGAAAAAGTGGATGATCCAATGACAATGTATGCAAACGACATTTTAACAATCCCAGTAAACTTAGCAGGTGTTCCAGCGATTTCTGTTCCATGTGGATTCGGTGCTAATAGTATGCCACTTGGATTACAAATCATTGGTAAACACTTCGATGAAGCGACAATTTACCGCGTTGCACATGCGTTTGAGCAAGCAACAGACTATCATACAAAAAAAGCAAGTCTGTAAGGAGGCGAGCATAGATGAATTTAGAAACAATTATTGGTTTAGAGGTTCACGTTGAGTTAAAAACAAATTCGAAAATTTTCTCTGCGAGTCCAACAGAATTCGGAGCAGAGCCAAATACACAAACGAGTGTAATTGACTTAGGATACCCAGGGGTACTTCCAACTTTAAATAAAGAAGCAGTTAACTTTGCAATGAAAGCTGCAATGGCATTAAACTGTGAAATCGCAACGGAAACGAAGTTCGACCGTAAAAACTATTTCTATCCAGATAATCCGAAAGCTTACCAAATCTCTCAGTTTGATAAGCCAATTGGAGAAAATGGTTGGATTGAAATCGAAGTAGATGGCAAAAAGAAACGTATCGGTATTACACGTCTTCATTTAGAAGAAGATGCTGGTAAATCAACGCATACAGCTGACGGGTCATTAGTAGACTATAACCGTCAAGGTATGCCTTTAATCGAAATCGTGTCTGAGCCAGATATGCGTACGCCAGAAGAAGCATACGCATACTTAGAGAAGTTAAAATCAATCATTCAATACACTGGCGTATCTGATTGTAAGATGGAAGAAGGTTCTCTACGTTGTGATGCGAATATTTCCCTTCGTCCAGTTGGACAAGAGAAATTCGGTACAAAAGCAGAACTGAAAAACTTAAACTCATTCACTTACGTACAAAAAGGTCTTGAGCACGAACAAGTGCGTCAAGAAAAAGAATTGTTATCTGGTGGTATCATCCAACAAGAAACACGTCGTTATGATGAAGCAACGAAGAAAACAATCTTAATGCGTATAAAAGAAGGATCTGACGATTACCGTTACTTCCCAGAGCCAGATTTAGTTGAACTTTATATCGATGATGCGTGGAAAGAAGAAGTGCGTGCTTCTATTCCAGAACTTCCAGATGCACGTAAAGCTCGCTATGTTGCTGAAATTGGATTACCAGCTTATGATGCACACGTATTAACATTAACGAAAGAGATGTCTGATTTCTTTGAAGCAACAATTACAGATGGAGCAGATGCGAAATTAACATCAAACTGGTTAATGGGTGAAGTACTTGCATACTTAAACAAACAACAAAAAGAATTAAAAGATGTTGCATTAACGCCTGCTGGTTTATCTAAAATGGTTCAATTAATTGAAAAAGGTACAATTTCTTCTAAAATCGCGAAGAAAGTATTTAACGAGTTAATTGAAAAAGGTGGAGATCCAGAAGAAATCGTTAAAGCGAAAGGTCTTGTTCAAATTTCTGACGAAGGTACACTTCGTAAAGTCGTAACAGAAATCCTTGATAATAATGAACAATCTATTGAAGACTTCAAAAACGGTAAAGACCGTGCAATTGGCTTCTTAGTTGGTCAAATTATGAAAGCGACAAAAGGACAAGCAAACCCACCGCTTGTTAACAAAATCTTACTTGAAGAGATTAATAAGCGATAAAATAAGAGAGAGATTCTTATTTTTGAATGCTAAAATAGTATAGATTCTTAAAGATTAAACAGAAAAAACACCCTTATTTGGGTGTTTTTTCTGAGTTAATCAAACGTTTGTTTAAATGGTGAAAAATAATTTAAATAAACGTTTGATTAACTGTCAAAAGTGAAAAAATGTTTGTATAGCAACTATGGTATGATAGTTGCAAAAAGGTGGGAATAATGATAAATCTAGACATAGAGGTTTTTTTTCATCTCATGAAATAATAGATAATTATTATTCGTTATATGTAAATTTTTATGGAATAATGGATAGACATAAAGTGAAACTTTAATCAGTAGTGGGGGTGTTCATCCCCCGTTGATTATTAGCCTTCACCAATCGGGTTCTTACTGCCTGTTTGAGCGGGATAAAAGAAGGATAGGAAGATGAGAGGAGGTAGGCATAGGGATACTGAATAAGAATTCGGTGTATTCTTTTTTTCAATGAATAAGGAATTTCCTGTGCTAATAAATGATGAAACGAGCAAGGATTATTTATAACCCTACTTCTGGGCGTGAGCTATTTAAGAAGAGCTTACCAGAAGTATTACAAAAATTAGAACAAGCTGGATATGAAGCGTCTTGTCATGCGACGACTGGTCCTGGAGATGCAACTGTAGCGGCGAGACAAGCTGCGGATCGTAAGTTTGATGTTGTTATCGCCGCTGGTGGTGACGGTACGTTAAACGAAGTGGTAAATGGTTTAGTAGGACATGAGCATCGTCCGAAGTTTGGAATTATTCCAGTTGGAACGACAAATGACTTCGCACGTGCGATCGGTGTACCTCGCGCTATAGAAGAGGCAGCCGATATTATTTGTGAAGGGAAAACAGTTCCTTTAGATCTTGGTAGAGCGAATGATACATATTTCATTAATATTGCTGGTGGCGGCCGTATTACAGAATTAACATATGAAGTACCAAGCAAGCTAAAGACAGTATTAGGCCAACTTGCTTACTATTTAAAAGGAATAGAAATGTTACCATCATTACATCCAACATATGTTGAAATCGAGTATGATGGGAAGTTATTACAAGAAGAAATTACGATGTTTTTAATTACAAATACTCGTTCAGTTGGTGGATTTGAAAAAGTAGCACCGTATGCATCGATTAACGATGGATTATTTGACTTATTAGTGCTGAAAAAAGGTTCTATCGCTGATTTAATTAAAGCAGCAACACAAGCGCAGCGTGGGGAACATATTAACAATCCGAAAGTACTATACACACAAGCAAATCGAATTAAAGTGCATTCACCAGATAAACTAATGATTAATTTAGATGGTGAGTACGGTGGGGATGCCCCGATGGAATTCGAAAACATATATCATTGTCTGGAATTATTTGTTCCTGAACATCAAGAGGATGCCCTGTAAGGGCATCTTTTTTTATTAGAATTGTAAATTGGAAGTTAGTTTGATTTTTATGGTATTTTTACAATTCATTTATTTTATATCCATATTTTATTGATACACTGAAGAGGATAAGAAATGAGAGGTAGGGTGCTATGGAGAAGGTAAAAGCAATACTATTTGATAAAGATGGGACATTAATGGATTTTCACTCAATTTGGATAAAAGTAGCGGAAGAGCTTGTAGCGGAATGTATAAATTTATATCAATTACCAGAGTCAATGCAGCAAGCTTTATTAAAAGAGATTGGTGTGGATGGGGTATTTGTTCATCCAAGTAGCGCACTAGCGGCTGGAACAAGCCTCGATGTAGCAAAGGGGCTTTGTAAGTATATTAAGTCATCTAAGGAAGAGGAGATGCATGAATGGGTAAGTGAAAAATTATTTTCGCTTATGTACGAGCATCGTTCCTATATGAAAATGACGGCAGATCTACCAAGAATTTTACAAAGTTTAAAAGATAAAGGATTTATTTTAGGTGTTGTTACAGCTGATGATTTTGCGCCGACAGAATTATTTTTAAAACAATATCAATTAGAATCCTTTTTTGATTATATTGTAGCTTCTGATACGTTTCCGGCACAGAAACCTGATAAAAGAATTATAGAATCCTTTTGTGAAAGGTTTCATTTAGAGGCATGTGAGGTGGCAGTCGTTGGAGATACGCCAACCGATCTATATTTAGCTAAAAACGGTGGTGATTGTTATGCTATTGGAGTACTATCTGGTACGGGGGACCGTAAAACTTTAGAACCACTTGCGGACTTAGTCGTAGAATCTGTTGGTGAGTTTATTTCTCATTCAGGTGAGTTTATTTGGGAACAAGGAAAGTCTAGTATGCAAGGGAAATAAGTCTATAAAGACTCTTGATGAGTCTTTATAGACTTATTTTTTATGCCTGGATACAAAGAGTATAGGATGAATACTAGAACGGAAAGTTGGCATGTATTTTGCAATAAAAAGAGAAAACAATGTAAAGAAAAGGATGGGGTACGCAATGAACACAAAAAAATTTGCTAAAGTAAATGAACAAATTCCAGGACCAAAAGCAGCAACTTTATTAGAGCGCCGCCAAAATATAGTACCAAAAGGAGTAAGTAACGGCATATCAACGTTTGTACAATCTGCAAATGGAGCTCTTGTAACAGATGTTGATGGTAATCAGTATATTGATTTTGCTGGGGCAATAGGGACAATTAATGTAGGGCATTGTCATCCGGCTGTTAAAGAAGCACTTCATAAACAAGTAGATCAATACATTCATACGGGATTTAATGTCATGATGTATGAGCCATATATTGAATTAGCGGAAAAGCTTGCTGCATTAGCGCCAGGAAGTTTTGATAAACAAGTACTATTTTTAAACAGTGGTGCTGAAGCGGTAGAGAATGCAGTGAAAATCGCCCGTAAATATACGAAAAGATCAGGTATTATTGCGTTTTCTAAAGGTTTCCACGGGCGTACATTGATGACAATGACGATGACAAGTAAAGTAAAGCCATATAAATTTGGATTCGGTCCATTTGCTCCAGAAGTATATAAAGCGCCATTCCCATATGAATACCGTCGTCCAGAGGGGTTAACGGAAGAGCAGTACGATGATTTTATCATTGAAGAGTTTAAGAACTTCTTTATATCAGAAGTAGCACCAGAAACAATTGCAGCTGTTGTTATGGAGCCGGTTCAAGGGGAAGGCGGATTTATCGTCCCAAGTAAGAAATTTGTTCAAGAAGTACGCAATATTTGTTCAGAACATGGCATCTTATTTGTAGCGGATGAAATTCAAACTGGATTTAGCCGTACAGGAAAATACTTTGCAATTGATCATTATGATGTCGTTCCAGATTTAATTACAGTGTCTAAGTCATTAGGAGCTGGTGTACCGATAAGCGGTGTTATTGGACGTAAAGAAATTATGAATGAGTCTGCACCTGGAGAGCTTGGTGGAACGTATGCAGGAAGTCCATTAGGATGTGCGGCTGCATTAGCGGTTCTGGATGTAATAGAAAAAGAAAAATTAAATGATAGAGCGATAGAATTAGGAAAAGTCGTAATGGACCGATTCCAAGAGATGAAAAATAAATATAATTGCATCGGTGATGTGCGCGGATTAGGGGCAATGTGTGCATTTGAGATCGTTCAAGATCGTAAGACGAAAGTGCCTGACAAAATATTAACAGCTAATTTGTGTGCGGAAGCAAATAAACGAGGATTACTTTTGTTATCTGCGGGGACATATGGAAATGTTGTCCGTGTATTAATGCCATTGGTTATTACAGGTGAGCAACTTGAGGAAGGTTTAACGATTATTGAAGAATCATTACAAGCTTGTTATGAGCAAGCAAATATCGCCCGTGTATAAAAACTGAATGATAAATCGCAAACATTCTAGCTGACTCTATATAAAATGCAGAAAATTCACTTTATAATAAAGGTAGTGAAGTGAATCGATGGATTTGAAGTTAGGGGTGGCTAGGATGGTTGCAGAAAAGGAACGAGTGTTAATGGATTTAAAAGATGTATTTGAATATGCGTTTGACGAAATTTTTGTTACAGATGAGCAGGGAATCGTTGTACGTGTAAATAGTACATGCGAAAGGCACTATCAACTAGCTGCTGAAGAGTTAGTAGGTAAACATGTAAAGGAACTACAAAAGGATGGAATCTTTTATCCATCTGCAACATTAGAAGTAATTGAAAAAAAGAGACCGATTGAACTCGTTCAAACGACGAAATCGGGAGAGTATTTACATGTTCGGACGAGGCCAGTTTTTGATGATGAGGGAAATTTAAGAAGAGTGATTAGTTATTCTCGAGATCTTACTGAACTCTATCAATTACGACAAAAGGTAGAGGAAATGGATAATCAGTTAAAAACATACAAAAAAGAATTAAGAGAAACATATGAACATGAAGGACTTATTTTTAAAAGCATTGCTATGCAAAAAATAATAGAAACGATTAAAAAAGTATCTGTGGTAGATAGTACTGTTCTCGTTTTAGGTGAGACAGGCGTGGGAAAAAGCCGCTTAGTACGTCATCTACATGAAGTAAGTCACCGGAAGAATGAAAGTTTCTATGAAATTAATTGTGCGGCTTTGCCAACAAATTTAATTGAATCGGAGCTTTTTGGATATTCAGGTGGGTCTTTTACAGGTGCAAATCGTGAAGGGAAAAAGGGATTATTAGAGTCAGCACATAAAGGGACTCTTTTCTTAGATGAAATTGGTGAAATGCCGCTTGAAATTCAAGCGAAGCTTCTGCAAGTATTGCAAGAAAAAACATTTCGTCCTATAGGCGGAAGAGAATTAAAAAAGGTGGACGTTCGAATTGTAGCGGCAACAAATAGAGATTTAAGTGAGATGGTGAAACGAGGAACATTTCGGAAAGATTTATATTATCGTCTGAATGTCATTCCGATTTCAATTCCGCCACTTCGGGAAAGAACAGAAGACATTTTACCACTCGTTTATCATTATTTACAGCACTTTAATAAAAAGTACGGACGTGATGTAAAGTTAGCACCTAGTACGTTACAAATGTTTGTTGGATACCCGTGGGAAGGAAACAATAGAGAAATAGAGAATGTAATTGAAAGAATTGTTATTACTGCTGACGATATCGTTACGATAGAGGATTTACCAATAGCAATGCAGGAATCAACAGTTGAACAGTCAGGTCAAAGTCTCTATAAAATGTTGGAAGAAGTGGAACGAAATATTATTTTAAAAGCGTATAAAACATGTGGATCAAGCTATAAAGTAGCAGAGTTTTTAAAAATAAGTCAATCTGCTGCCACTAGGAAGATTAAGAAGTTCATAGAGGAGGAAGAAAATATTGGATAAAAAATCGACGTTTGTAAATGTAGAGAAAAAAGCGATGTATATAAATGGTGAGTGGATTACACTGCAAGAGCAAATCGAAGTAAACAATCCAGCAACGAAAGAAATATTTGCAACTGTACCAAAGGGCGGGATAACAGAGGCAAAGCAAGCCGTTGATGCGGCGCATGAGGCTTTTAAAACATGGTCAAAATTAACAGCCGCGGATCGTGCAACGAAATTAAAAAAGTGGTTCACACTTATTGATGAAAATAAAGAAGAAATCGCAGCGATTATGACGAAGGAGCAAGGAAAGCCGTTTGCAGAAGCGCTTGGTGAAGTGAATTATGCAAATAGCTTTGTTGAATGGTATGCAGAAGAAGGGAAGCGCGTATACGGTGAAATGATTCCTGCTTCTCATCCGAACAAACGTATTTTAGTTATGAAGCAACCAGTTGGGGTTATGGCAGCTATTACACCGTGGAACTTCCCAGCGGCTATGATTACGAGAAAGGTAGCTCCAGCGCTTGCAGCAGGTTGTACAGCAGTTGTAAAGCCTGCAAGTCAAACACCGTTAACTGCATTGAAGTTAGCTGAATTAGCACACGAAGCGGAAATTCCAAAAGGTGTAATAAACATTGTAACAGGTAGTGCAAAAGCAATTGCTGATACGTGGATGGAAGATGAGCGCGTTCGAAAAGTGTCCTTTACAGGATCAACGGAAATTGGGAAAGAGTTAATGGCTAGCGCTGCGCAAACGATGAAAAAAGTTTCATTAGAATTAGGTGGTCACGCTCCATTTATCGTAATGAATGATGCAGATTTAGATAAAGCGGTAGAAGCCGTTATTGGTTCGAAATTCCGTAATGCAGGACAAACGTGTATATGTACAAACCGAGTATTCGTTCAAGAAGAAGTATACGAAGTATTTGTAGAGAAGTTCCAAAAGGCAGTAGGGCAACTTAAAGTCGGAGAAGGATTCGGTGCGGGAACTACTGTAGGACCACTTATTGATGAGAATGCAGTTTCAAAAGTACAAGAACATATTGAAGATGCAGTTCAAAAAGGTGGAGAACTTTTATATGGAGGCCAACAGGTTACAGAGCTAGATGGACATTTCATTCAGCCGACTGTAATTGGATTGGCAAATGATACAATGCTTTGTATGACTGAAGAAACATTTGGACCAGTTGCACCAGTTGCGAAATTTAAAACAGTTGAAGAAGTAATTGAACGTGCAAATAATACACCATACGGTTTAGCTGCGTATATTTTTACGAAGGATATTAGCCAAGCGTTCCAAATTAGTGAAGCGCTAGAGTACGGTATTATCGGTTTAAATGATGGTCTTCCGTCAGTTGCACAAGCGCCGTTCGGTGGATTTAAAGAAAGTGGTATCGGGCGTGAAGGCGGTCATTTCGGCATCGAGGAATATTTAGAAATCAAATACATTTCATTAGGATTATAAGTAGTACACTAGAATCTCTATAAGGTAACAGAGAAGGAGATTCCAGTATGATATATTGGCTATTATTACTTGTTACAATTATTTTTGAAGTAGCTGGAACGATTGCGATGAAATTATCGAATGGCTTAACAAAGCTTGTTCCAAGTGTACTTATTTTCGTTTGTTATGGTATTTGTTTCAGTATCTTTGCTATCGTTGTAAAAAAGATTCACTTAAGTATTGCTTATGCGATCTGGTCTGGCCTAGGGACACTACTTATTACGATTATTAGTATATACTTCTTTAAAGAGCATATTAACTTATTCCAAGCGTGTTGTATTTTATTTATCGTTTTAGGTGTAATTGGACTTAAAGTATCATCGGCATCATGAGAGCTATCTTGTGTAGAAGATAGCTTTTTTCTATTTATGAAGTTAGCAATTAATACGACAAAATATGACAAGAAAGTGTAAAGGGTTTTGTTATGATACATATGAAATGTTGTCTTATGTGGAGGAAAAAGTATGTTAAAAAAGGTGAGTCAAATTGTTTTAATTTGTGGCATAGTTTTTAGTTTAAGTGCTTGTACCGAGACTGAAAATAGTAATGAAAGTAAACAAGAGAACGTTCAAGAAAAAATTTATAAAATAGGTGAGACAGTAGATGTAGATGGTTTGCAAGTAACTCTCGATTCAGTCCAATTAGGGTATCCAGATTACACCATAGATAAAAAGAAAGATGATATTTTAGGGATTGTTTTCACGGTGAAAAATAATAGTAAAAAAGAAATACCTTTTGCATTTTACGAATTTGAGATTACAAATAAGAAAGGTACAAAGTTTAAAGAATATAAATATGATAGCTTCATTAGTAAAAAGGTAGCACCAGATGAAAAAATCCAAGACATCATGCGATTTGATGTAGATAAAGAAAATACATATATCGCCACATACAGGCCGGAGTTTACACGTGAGAATAGAACGATAAAATTTGAATTGAAGCCGAACAAATAAAAACACATTGGATCATCCAATGTGTTTTTATTTTGGTTAATTTAAAATGCCCAGTTACCTTTACGGAAAATCGGCTCATGTCTTCCATCAGCTGTAATACCGTCGATATCAAGCTCAGCTGATCCGATCATGAAGTCGTTGTGTGTGATACTAGCGTTTGCGCCGTTTTCAGCAAGTTCTTCTTTAGACATTGTTTTTCCACCAACTAAGTTAAATGCGTAAGCATTTCCAATCGCAAGGTGGCAAGATGCATTTTCGTCAAATAGTGTATTGTAGAATAAAATATTTGTGTTTGAAATTGGTGAGTCATGAGGCACTAAAGCGACTTCTCCTAAGAAGTGAGAACCTTCATCTGTTTCTACTAAATGTTTTAAAGCTTCCTCACCAGATTCAGCTTTATAGTCTACGATACGCCCGTTTTCAAATGTTAACGTGAAATTATCGATAATGTTACCTGCAAATACTAACGGTTTTGTGCTAGAAACTTGGCCGTTTACACCCGTTTTAAGTGGCATTGTAAATACTTCTTCAGTTGGAATATTAGCCATAAATGGTACGTTCTTTTCATTTAAGCTACCGGCACCAGCCCATACATGTTTCTCCGGAAGTTCAATTGTTAAATCTGTTCCAGGACCTGTATAGTGAAGAGCTTTATAATGCTTTTCGTTTAAGTAATCTACTTTTGTATGTAATGTTTCATCATGTTCTTTCCATGCTTCTACAGGGTTTTCTAAATCAGCGCGAGTAGCTTTGAAAATAGCATCCCATAGTTTTGCTTCTTGTTCTTCTGGTGCTACGTTAGGGAATACTTTCGCAGCCCATTCTTTCGTAGGAACAGAAATTACACACCAACTTACTTTATCGGCTTGTACGTAATCACGGTATACTTTCATCGCTTCTCCAGCCACTTTATGAGCTGTTGCGATACGTGTTGCTTCTACCCCTTTTAATAAATCAGGGTTTTCTGCATAAATAGACATAAATGCAGCGCCTTCTTTTGCTAATTCTTCACGAGCATGTGCTTTCCAAGAAGGGAATTCAGCAAATGCTTCTTCAGGAGCTAGATCGAACTTTAAGCGTGTTAACGTCTCATCATTCCAATCAACATATACGTGTTTTGCACCAGATTTATATGCTTTTTCTGTAACGAGGCGTACGAATTGTACAGCTTCAAGAGGTGCGCTAATTGATAAAGTTTGTCCGGGTTGAATATTAACACCAACATTAACTGCAAGGGCAGCATACTTCTCTAACGTTTGTTCAAATGACATATGTATAATCTCCTTTAGTTTGAAAGATTTCTTACTATATATAATACAAGAAAATTCTAAAAATATATATAAATATAAAGTAAAAAGAGAGCTCAAAATGTATTGAGCTCTCACATTTATTTAATGGAAGAAGCGAACTGTTCAACTGTAGTTGTATGGTGTATACGAACACGTTTCATTTTTAGCAACTCATCCGGTTCACCTTTCGTAATGAACTTTCCAGGCTTTGTTGTCGTCGCAAATTGATAATATTTCTTCGTTTCTGTAATGACTTTATCATCTACATGGCCGAATGGATAAGCAATTGCGATAACGGGCTTACCTGTTATTTTTTCTAGCTTTTCTTTCGATCCTTTTAATTCTTCTTCGTAGTTTGTAATCTTCGGTAAATCAGCATGTGTTGCTGTATGAGACTGCACTGAGAAAATACCGGAATCAACCATTTCCTTTATTTCATTTGTAGAGAGAGAACTTTCAACATCGACATTATCAACAATCATATATTCTGTTGCTGTCGGCTTGAAAGTATCGTCTTTTAGTTTTTGCAAAATATGAAATGCAGTCATATTATTTTTCATACCATCGTCAAATGTAACAAAAATTGGCTTGTTGACTTTATTAATATCGCCCCAGCGTTCAAACGTTAATAATGTATAACCGTTATCTTTTAAATATTTCATTTGGCCTTCAAAGTTAGCAGGTGATACGAATAAGTCTTTAATGCCTTGTCCATGATAATCATCGATTGCATGGTACATAAGAACGGGAACCTTTTGCTCGAAAGTAATAGCAGATTTTGTGAGTGAGATGATTTTTCCATCTTCCTTGACTCCTGTTGCTTCAATTTGGAACTCACCGCGTTTTCCTTCAAATTCTTTTATGTCAAATGGAAGTGTAAATTGTTTCTCCTTTTCTTTAGAAGAAAAAGATTTAGCATGTTCCTTTCCATCCGCAGTGCGCCAAATTTTATATTGTACTTCGGTTAGAGAATCTTTTATTTCTGTAATATGGATACTTGTGTTTGTAGAATCGTGTGTAATCGGATTATAAGAAATTTTACCTTGTTCTTGCACAGTCTCCTCTTGTTTTTTAACTTCTTGAACCTTTTTCTCTTTTTTAGGTTCTGGACTTATAGTGCTAGTATTACATCCTGCTAGAATAGCAGACGTACATAAAGCAATTGTTGCGTATTTTCTCATAAAATCACCTTCTATTGTGTAGTATGTTGCATACTTATATTTAAAATCCCCACCGCTGTAAGAGCGGTGGGGACTTACCCTTGTTTATCGTATCATTTTTAGATGGGGGATAGGTTAGTGACTGTAAACAGATCTCTTCTTTCATTTTTTAGTAAGATTTAAAATATCTTATGGTTTACTTTATAAGAGATGCGAATTTCTCCATTGACATATCAGGTCCTACAAAATGGCGTTTAATTAAGAGTTGCTCGTTTGGGGTGCCTTTTGTAATATGATTGCCGTGATCGGTAGTTACTGCGAACTCATAATGTTTTTTTGTTTCTTCGACAGCTGGGTCATTATAAGAGCCGACTGGGTAGGCGAGAGCGATGACCTTTTTACCGGTAAGAGTTTCAATTTTTTCTTTAGAACCGCGTAATTCCTCATCATAATTACCTGAATGAGCCATCATTGTATGATTTGCAGTATGAGATTGAATAGAAAAAATACCTGAATCTCTCATTTGTTTTATATCATCTGTTGATAGACGGTTCGGTTTGTCTATCTCATTTGAAGTAAGAAATTCAGTTGCTGCAGGTTGGAATGTATCATCTTTTAATTTTTGTAAAACATGAAGAGCATTCATATTATTTTTTCGACCATCATCCATTGTTATAAAAATAGGTTTATTAACACGGTTTATATCATTCCAACGTTCAAATGTGAGCATCGTATAACCGTTATCTTTTAAATACTGCATATGTTTTTCGAATTGTTCAGGCGGTACGTATAAGCCGTAATCACCATCACCTGGTCCAGGGTATTTTTCAATCGCATGATACATCAAAAATGGTACATGTTGCTGGAATGTAATTTTAGATGTTACTAGATTTGTTTCCGTATTATCTTCTTTAATCCCTACTGTTTCAATTTGAAATTCTCCACGTTTTAAATGAAATGTTTTTAAATGAAGTGGGAGGGCAAAATCACGATCTTTTTCTTGTGAAGTAAAAGTTTGTTTGCTTTCAGGTCCATCGGCAGTACGCCAAATATTGTAACGTACTTGTTTAAATGAATCTCTTAAGTTTTTTGTATAAAGCGTGGTGTTTTGTGCGTTATATTCATACGAATCCCATGTGATAGCCCCTTGCGTTAAAGGGATTTCTACTGTTTTTGCTTGTGCTTTTTTTGGTTCAACTGCTTGTTCCGCTGTTGTTTCTTTTATTTGTTTATCACTAGCATTACTAGTGTTACAACCTACGAGAATAGCAGAGGAAAGTAAAGCGATATATGTATATTTCTTCATTCTATCATCCTTCTATTGTGTTTTAATTATAGTCACTTATACCCTTGTCCATCATATCATCATAGAATATATAGGGGAATACATTTTTGGAATAATTCGGAAAGAGGTCTTACGTTTTTTTTGAGTAGTTTATATAGAAGATAGTAAAAAACTCCACTCAAACTTCATTTAGAAAAATAGAAGTAAGGTGGAGTTTTTTATTAGATAAATAATCCAGCGATTGTCGCAGATAAAATAGAAGCAAGTGTTGACGCGAATAGCATTTTCCAACCAAATTTAGATACGACGCTTCCTTGTTTTTCAGAAAGGGCACGGATTGTACCAACAATCGCACCAATTTGGCTAATACTTGCGAAGCTAATTAAGAATACTGTAACGATTCCAACTGTACGTGGAGCTAATGTTGTAACTGTTTCTTTTAAATCAAGGATTGCTACAAACTCGTTTAATACAATCTTCGTACCCATAATACCACCAGCTGGGATAATATCTTGAGTTGGAATACCCATTAAGAATGCGAATGGAGCAAGTATATAACCGAAGATTTGTTGTAACGTAATAGCATGTCCCATTGCACCTGAAGCTGCGCTAATTACGTAGTTTACAACTTCCATAACACCGATGAAAGCAATCATTAATGCAGCAACGATCCCAGCTACTTTTAACCCGTCAAGCGCACCGTTAATCATTGCGCCAATAAAACTGTCTCCAAATAGAGTTCTATCAAATTTTTGAATCACTTCGTCTTCTTTTTTCGTATCAACTGGTGTTAATAACGAACAAACGATTAAGCTTGAGAATAAGTTTAGCGGAAGAGCAGCTAGTACATATTTCGCATCTAACATCATTACGTATGATGCTGTAACAGAAGCAGAAACGGAGCTCATCGCAGAACAACAAATAATAAACATACGGTTTTTGTTAAAATGCTGTAAATCATTTTTAATAACGATTAACGCTTCACTTGAACCGAAGAATACAGAGTTTACTGCGTGGAATGATTCAACGCGTGGTAAACCAGTAATTTTTGAAATTGCACCGCCGACAACGCGAACAATAAATGGTAAAACACCTAAATAACTAAAGATCGAAAGTAGTGCTGAGAAAAATACGATAATTAATAATACATTTAAGAAAAAGACAAAATCTCTTTGAATCCCATTAAAGAGAAAATCGACACCTGTCGTACCAAGTTTAATTAGTTTG
Organism: Bacillus cereus group sp. N24; assembly: GCF_016483345.1. Classification (NCBI taxonomy): domain Bacteria; kingdom Bacillati; phylum Bacillota; class Bacilli; order Caryophanales; family Bacillaceae; genus Bacillus; species Bacillus cereus group sp. N24. The sequence continues at coordinate 88,822 of NZ_JAEHCA010000015.1, read as the reverse complement.
TTGAAAACTTTACTAATGAAAATAATGATTTGTTGACCAACCTTTGTAGCAAACATAAACCAACCGATTAAAATTTGGAAACCAATCATAATTGCAATTGCGCGGAAGTTGATTTTACTTTTGTTGTTTGACAAAGCAAAACATAAACCTAAAACGACAAGAATACCGATAATGCTCATTACATATTGCATGTAGTTGCCCCTTTCAGAAGTTCGTATAAAGTTTGTACATAAAACGCTCGTTATATTACTAAAAATAAAACAAAGAGGTTTTATGTCATACGTAAGATGTCTGACCTTTTAGAAAAGTAAAAATAAAAAAAGACCCATATGGATTCACTTTCATCTATGAGAGAAAGCTAATCAATATGAGTCCTTTTTTGCGCATAGGCTAATATTCATTAGTTTTCCCCATAGTCCAGCAATTTAAGGTTGCCGGGTAGAAACTCTCGATCCATATTATCGAGTATATATGAGGTAACATCGTCCGTATTAAATTAGTAGTAGCGTAACATTACTAGAGAACTATCGTCAATAGCTTTTTTTCTTCCAATAGAAATAGACCATATAAGTATGATAAAATGTAACGCAGTGTTATGAAAAAGAGAGGTCGGAAAATGAGTACAAAAATGACGCCACCAGTTGAAAAAAACGAGTTTATAGATGTAGTATTTGAAGATTTAACACACGATGGTGCCGGTGTTGCGAAAATAAAGGGTTATCCTATTTTCGTTAAAAACGGACTACCAGGTGAAGAAGCACAAATTAAAATTATTAAAGTGAAGAAAAACTTCGCGTTTGGTCGTTTGATAAAACTTCATACAGAGAGCCCGTATCGTAAAGATGCAGAATGCCCAGTATACAACCAGTGCGGCGGTTGTCAGCTTCAGCACTTAACATATGAAGGACAATTACAAGCGAAAGAAAAACAAGTACGTGACGTTATGCAGCGTATCGGCGGGTTAAGCGATGTCCCTGTTCATCCTGTACTAGGCATGAAGAACCCATGGGTATACCGTAATAAAGCACAAGTACCGATTGGGGAACGTGAAGGCGGACTTGTAGCTGGCTTCTATCGTCAAGGAACGCATGACATCATTAATATGGAATCATGCTTAATTCAGGCAGAAGAAAACGATGCATTAATTCAAGAAGTGAAACGTATTTGTGAGAAACATGGTATCTCGGCATACAATGAAGAGCGTAACAAAGGAACACTACGCCACGTAATGGCTCGCTACGGACAAGTAACAGGGGAAATTATGCTTGTCTTCATTACACGTACAGCAGAATTACCAAACAAAAAAGCAATCATTGAAGAAATTGCAGCGAAATTCCCAGAAGTAAAATCAATCGTTCAAAACGTAAATACGAAACGTACAAACGTTATTTTCGGTGATACAACGACAGTACTGTACGGATCAGAATATATTTATGACTTTATCGGTGACATTAAATTCGCGATTTCAGCACGTTCATTCTATCAAGTAAACCCAGAACAAACGAAAGTGCTATACGATAAAACGCTAGAATACGCAAAGTTAGATGGTAACGAAACAGTAATTGATGCATATTGCGGAATCGGATCAATCTCTTTATTCCTAGCGCAAAAAGCGAAAAAAGTGTACGGCGTTGAAATCGTCCCAGAAGCAATCGAAGACGCAAACCGTAACGCAGCACTAAACAACATGACAAACGCTGAATTTGGCGTAGGAGAAGCAGAAGTAGTCATTCCAAAATGGTACAAAGAAGGCGTAATCGCCGACACAATGGTCGTAGACCCACCGCGTAAAGGTTGTGACGAAGCGCTATTAAATACAATCATCGACATGAAACCAAAGCGCGTCGTATACGTATCATGTAACCCAGCAACATTAGCACGCGACTTAAAAGTACTAGAAGAAGGCGGATATAAAACACAGGAAGTACAGCCTGTTGATATGTTCCCGCATACGACTCATGTGGAGTGTGTGGCTTGGCTTAAGTTGGTATAATAGAAAAGCAGTTGATATAGGAAAAATCTATACCATCTGCTTTTTGGTTTACAAAAATACCATTCATAAGCGATTTTAGTTAAAATAAATATTGCTGATTTTCACAAATTATAAATTGAGAGTTTGAAATTGCATTCATAATGAGAGGATTTGAATTTGAAATGATAGATAATTTTTGGCGTGAATTACCACGACCATTTTTCGTACTTGCACCAATGGAAGATGTGACAGACGTCGTTTTCCGTCACGTAGTAAGTGAAGCTGGCCGACCGGATGTATTCTTCACAGAGTTTACAAACTCGGATAGCTATTGCCATCCAGAAGGTATGAAAAGTGTACGTGGCCGTTTAATTTTTACAGAAGATGAACAACCAATGGTAGCGCATATTTGGGGAGATAATCCTGAATATTTTCGTCAAATGAGTATAGGTATGGCAGAGTTAGGATTTAAAGGTATCGATATTAATATGGGATGCCCAGTACCGAATGTAGCATCGAGAGGAAAAGGTAGCGGCCTTATTCTACGTCCAGACGTTGCAGCAGAATTAATTCAAGCAGCAAAAGCGGGCGGATTACCTGTCAGCGTAAAAACGCGACTTGGCTTTAAAGAGTTAAGTGAGTGGGAAGATTGGTTAACGCATATTTTTAAACAAGATATTGCAAACCTTTCTATTCATTTACGTACAAGAGAAGAAATGAGCCAAGTAGATGCGCACTGGGAACTAATTCCGGAAATTAAAAAATTACGTGATCGTATTGCACCAAATACGTTAATAACAATAAACGGAGACATCCTTGATCGTAAAATGGGGCTAGAACTTGCTGAAAAATACGGCATTGATGGTGTAATGATCGGACGAGGTATCTTTAAAAATCCATTTGCTTTCGAAAAAGAGCCAAGAGAGCATAGCAGTAAAGAACATTTAGATCTTTTAAGACTACAACTCGATCTTCAAGATCAATATGCAGAAGTATTACCACGCTCCATCACAGGGCTTCACCGCTTCTTCAAAATTTATGTAAAAGGCTTCCCTGGAGCTGCTGAACTAAGAAATCAATTGATGAGTACGAAATCGACGGATGAAGTACGCGCATTACTTGATAAGTTTGAGGCGAGTGTTAACGTGGTAGAAAGTAGTGAAACAGTGTAACTTTTGAAAGTTACACTGTTTCATTTTAATTAAGGTGAACCGTATCATAAGTAAGTGAGGTATTCTATGTAAAACAGGGGGAAGAAAAGAATACAGGAGAAAATCGGAAATGGCCGGTTGATCTTGATTTTCACTGATATTATCATGTTTATTTTATTATGCCTATAATTGGAGGCCATATGAATGTTAAGTGATCAGGCGAGATATTCTAGGCTCGCGAATATAACAAAAATAATAAATACAAAATTAGAACTACGTGAAGTATTGCAGCGTGTAACAATGGCGATATCAGAGGAGATTGTTAGGTGCAATGCTGTTGGAATTTATTTACCCCAGGAAGATGGAACATTTAGAGGGTTTGCAGGAAAACCAGAGACCATAAATGGTGTAACGCTCGATACGCAAGTAATTGATCCTGAAATAGACTTACTGGCAAAAGAAGTTATTGAAACCAAAAAAACGATCTATATCCCTGATACCTCAAAGGATCATCGGCCGGATCCGAGACCAGTTGATGCGTTCAAAATTAAGTCCTTATTAGCCTTGCCTATCTCATTTGGGCAAGAGTTATTTGGTCTGGTTTTTTTATTTGATTATGGAACTCCAATGAACTTAACAGATTCAGAAATTCAAAGTGTTGAAGCTTATGTAAATATGGCTGCGGTCGCAATTCAAAACGCAAATAATTTAACACAAAAGGAAAACCTTATTGCCGAGAAGCAGTTGTTACTAAATGTTACCCGTGATTTATCAATGTGTTCCTCGATACAGGAGAGTTTTGATAAATGTTTTTTTTACTTAGGACAGATTTTAGAGAGTAAAAACGTGGTTGCCCACCTTTTAGACCCGTTAGACAAAACAATGATTAAAACAACGAAGTTAAGTAAGGACTGTAATTGGACAGAAGCGGATTTGATGGAAAAAAGCTATGACGCCAAGATCCAAGAGGTTATTCAAACAAAAAATATAGATAGTAAGGGTCTTTTGATGATCCCATTGGTTTCAATGGGAGAAGTATTAGGGGTAATCGTCGTTGGTAAAGAGGGAAAATCTTATAATTACGATAATTCCCAAATTCAATTGGCAAAATCTATCGTTGATGCCACAGCTCCTACGTTTTCAAACTTGTTATATATGGATCAACTTGAAAGCATGGTGGAAGAGCGAACGAGAGAACTAGCTACTGCTAATGAAAAAGTTACAAGTGTGATCGAAAGTATTACGGATGGATTCTTTACTTTGAATAATAAATGGGAATTTACGTACGTAAATAAGCATCAATATTTTCCACAAAGAAAAACAGCAAAAGATGTATTAGGCAAGAATATACGGGAGGTTTTCCCGAGTAGCGTCGACACAGTTATGTATAAGGAATTTCATCGTGCAATGTCAGAGCGAACTACAGTTCATTTCGAATTTCTTTCTATATCTGATGAATATTGGTACGAAGTTAGTGCATACCCGTATGATGATGGTATTTGTTGTATTTTTAAAAACATAACGGAAAAAAAGCAATATGAGCAGGAATTGAAAAGGTTATCAAACATAGATTTAATAGGGCAAATGGCAGCAGGTATTAGCCATGAGATTAGAAATCCAATGACAACAGTACGAGGATTTTTGCAGTTATTAAAAGAAGAGAACATCTATGAGAAACATAATAAATACTTTAATTTAATGATAGAAGAACTTGACCGCTCCAATTCTATTATTACTGAATTTCTCTCAATGGGTAATACAAAGAAATCGGATTTGCAGATGTTAGATTTAAATTTAATTATCCATGATACGATTCCTTTAATAAAGATTGATACGCATAATCAAAATAAATATATTCAAGTCGATACAAATGACATTCCGGAATTACTTTTAAATCGTAACGAGATACGGCAATTATTAATAAACCTATACCGTAATGGCTTAGAAGCGATGAGTACAGGGAAAACTCTAACTATTAGCACCTATAAGGAAGGTCAAAATTGTGTGGTGCTTGCAGTGCGGGATCAAGGAAAAGGTATCAGACCTGAAGTATTAGAGAAACTGGGTACTCCATTTTACACGACCAAAGATAATGGAACTGGATTGGGGCTAGGTATATGTTATGCCATTGCTGCCCGTCATAATGCAAAAATAGAAATTCAAACAGGATCGGAAGGCACGACTTTTTTTGTTAAATTTAATTATACAAATAATAAACAATAACCTCGTTTAGATTAGTTACGGTGAACCGTAACGCAAATAAAAAGTAAAACCTAAGTAAACATAATCAATATATTTCACCTGAATTTTGCGTAACATTCATGTTTGAGTTGCCCACTAAATTAGAGTTGCATAAAAAGAAATGGACTAACCTATATTAGGTTAGTCCATTTTCAAGTGTGTTAATTAATAGTGAATCTCCCTTCTGTACTTTTAGGAGCTTTTCGGTATTAGCTCCTGACTCTCCATATGTATATTCTGTTAGCATTGGGTCCTCATGTCCGAAATTTCGTTCAGCATTTTTATACCCAATTAAATAATTTAATTGGGTATAAATGGATAATGCCAAGTACCTAAACAACATATGTTGCTGTTTTAAAATCATCCCCAAAAGCATTAATCCACCTAAGACTACAAAACCTCCCCCTAAAATGTTAAAGTAGTAACTTGACGACATTAATTTATACATGCTAAAAGCATTACTATAATCAATATTTCAGGAGGCAAAACAATGGCAATGAGCAACAACGATATATTAAAGAGAGTAAGATATGCTTTAGATATAAGAGATATAGATATGGTGGAAATCTTTAAACTTGGCGGGATGGAAGTAACGAAAGAAGACGTAGTTGATATGCTTACAAAAATAAAAAGAGCTCCTCAGCATGAACCTGAAGATGCTGATATAATCGAAGATGAGTACGTAAAAACATGCGATATGATGATGTTAGAAGCATTTTTAAATGGATTTATTACTTTAAAAAGAGGAAAGCAAGATCCGAAACCAGGACAACCGGCACCTGTACAGAGCAAGGAGAGTGCCAATAACCTTCTTCTAAAGAAAATGAAAATTGCACTATCGTTAACGACTGAGGATGTGCTTGATATATTAGATAGCGTAGGAGTTACGGTGACAAAAGGAGAATTAGGCGCCTTATTAAGAAAGAAAGGCCATAAGAATTACAAAGAGTGCGGCGATAGATACGCAAGGAATTTCATTAAAGGATTAGCTGTAAAGTATAGAGGATAATGAGTTTGTTAAAGCAGTAAATGATATAATAAGTAGAGTAGGACGTTTGTATCCTACTCTTTTTTATTTGTAAAATAATACGCTAGGTGATGAAATGATACATACATATTTAGGTGAGACAATTAATTTTCATATAACTTATAAGAAGAAAAAGTCCGTGCGTCTTTTTGTAGATTCGTACGGAAATGTGGAAGTGCAAGCTCCAAAAGGGACACCTGTTGAATACTTAGTCCAGTTGCTAGAGGAGAAGTGGGATTGGATTCAGAGAACCCGTAAGGAAATGCAGGAGCGAGTGCTTGGACCACAGGAAAAAGATTATGATCAAGGAGAGGAATTTCTGTATTTAGGAAGTACGTATCCGATACAGATTTCTCAAGATACAAGTATGGAGCAAGACAATGCAGTGTTTGAAGGGGATAAGCTACATATTTATGTGAAAGAGCTTAAGGATGAGAAAATACAACAAGCTTTAAAACGATTTTATTATAAGCAGTGTAAAGCGCTAGTAGAGAAGAGTATTAAAGCGCATCAAAGTAATTTTAAAACAAAACCGCGATCTATTCGTATTACAGATAGTAGTCGTACGTGGGGAACTTGTGATTCTAATTTACAATTAACATTTAATTGGAAGCTAGCGATGGCACCACAGCGAGTGATTGACTATGTAGTTGTTCATGAAATGTGCCATATGGTTCATTTAAATCATGATCGTTCTTTTTGGCGCCTTGTCGGAAAGATAATGCCTGATTATAAGGAAATGGAGAATTGGTTAGCGTTATCTAGTTGGAAGATGACGATTTAGGAATATCGATTTTTGTCGGTAAATCGATATTCCTTGTCGAATCGTTGATATATTGTGAGTTTTGATAGATATATTTGAAAAACCGTTGATATATTGTAAGTTATGATAGATATATTCGAAAAATCGTTGATATAATTTCATTTACCATAAAATTGTTCAAAGGATCGAAAAAAGGAGATGTCACAAGGGACATCCCCTTTTTTCGAGCATATAGATTATCGCCCAAACTTCACAATGAAAGTATCTGCTGTTTTCTCCATCTCATACCCACGATACCCCTCCGAAAGCAAAGCCTGCTGTTCACCAGCGTCACTCATCGGAACGCCTTTAATCTCCGTCCAATCTCTCTCCTTGTCCCCGCGCAATTCCTTCACAAAAACATACCGCATACTACCACCATACTTCTCTTTCAGCGCAGCAATCTCCATCCCTTGCGCAAACTTATCCTTCAAACTTGGAATGTTAAAAGGAGCAACGGTGCAACATACATAATCATATTTGCTATCTTCTTTTTGCAATTCTTCCATAATGACTTTTGCTAATATTTTTTGCATCCCATTTCCTCGGCAGTTCGGATGAACGTTTGAGATTTCTTGATAGATAACGCTTTGTAATTCGCTTTCGTGTAATCCGATATCGAGTCCTAAATGTTCATCGTCGATAGGAGGGACGAGTAGAGCACGAAATGCGATGAGTTCATTTTCGATAAAAGCGCCAATCATCATGCCGTTTCCTTCTAGAATATATTGAAATTCTTCTTGTGAGAGTGGTTGTAAACGACTTTTATCTTCCAACGCTTCAACTATAATGTTTTGTAATGATAAAATTTGTTCGATGTGCTTTCTTGATAGTAATGTAACGTGAAATGGTTGTTCGTTTTGTTTTAATGTTCCTTCATATAGAACAGTCATGCGTTAGTCCTCCTTTAGCGTACAACGTCTTGAAAGACGGTTAGTTCTTGTAATGTATCTTCGTTTATTTCAATGCCTAGTCCCGGCTTTTCTTTTAAGCGAATGAATGGTACGTCGTAATGTAGGTTTCCGATATCTTTCGTGAATTTTAACGGACCTGTAAGTTCAACACTTGTAATGATTTTTTTTGAGAAAGCGACGTGGAATCCTGCGGAAGAGGCAACGGATGATTCGACCATTGATCCCACTTGGCATTCAATGCCGGCCATTTCTGCTTGATGAGCGAGCTTTACTGCGGGATATATGCCGCCGCATTTCATTAGTTTTATATTTACTTTATCAGCTGCGTCTAATTTAATAATTTGGCGCATTTCACGAGAACTTTTTAATCCCTCATCAATCATAAGCGGAAGGTCTGTTTTCGAACGAATATGAGCCATTGCGTCAATATCATCCGCTACAACAGGTTGTTCAATCCAGTCGATGTTTAAATGTCCTAATGAACGAAGTGCAGTTAATGTATTTGCGCTATTTTTCCAGCCTTGGTTCACATCAACACGAATGGCGATGTCATTTCCTACACGTTCACGCACAGCTTCAATTCTTTTTACATCTTCTTTTACATTCGTACCGACTTTCATTTTGAAAGATTGATAACCTTTCTGAATCATGGAAGCAGCTTCTTCCGCCATATCTTCTGGAGGAGCAATGCTTAAAACGTGAGTGATAGGAAATTCTTCATGGTAGCGCCCGCCAATTAATTGATATACAGGTTGTTTTAGTTTTTTGCCCATTATATCAAAGCAAGCAATATCAATCGCAGCTTTTGCTGTAGGCACACCGTAAATGGTATTGTCCATTATGTCGTGTATTTTTTCGATATTCATTGGATTTTTCCCGATTAGAACAGGAGCTAGCGTATGTTTTAAAGTATGGAAAGTACTTTCCCATGATTCACCTGTGACGTGATCATCAGCAACGCCTTCACCGTAACCGATAATGTCTTCGTCTGTTTCCATTTTGACGATAATAGAAGGCATATCAGAATAAGAACCATAACTAATAACAAACGGATTGCGAAGTGGTAAACGAATTGCGTAAAGATGAATAGCTGTAATTTTCATTGAATAGAAACCCCTTCCTGTTTACAATAGTTTTATACATTTGATATAGTTGACGTTAAATGGTCGTTAATTAATAATAAGGAGTTAGAGAAAATGATAATAAAAATTGCAGTTGTCGGTTCAAAGGAGTTTATGGAGAATCTTTTCCCTATTGCTCATAAATTAGAAGAAATAGAAATTGATCCATATGTTTACCTTCATCCGGCAGAATCTTCTGAACTATTGAAGCGTTTAAAGCCTTGTGATGTTATCTTTTTCTCAGGTGCCTTACCTTATTATATGGCAAAAGAAATAAGAGAACAATTACGAATTCCAAGTACGTACTTACAGCAAGATGAGACAACGGTTGCATCTTCACTTCTTTCTGTCATGTATCATCAAGGTATTCAACCGCATAAAATTTCAATCGATTTAGTAGACCGTTCGTTTATTACAAATGTATGCCGCGATATCGGTATAAAAGAAAAGCCACAAGTGTTGGATTATGAAAATATGTTGTGGAGTAAAGAGGAAATAAATAGAGTCATTGATTTTCATGTAGCTAAATATCAATCCGGAGAGGCTCATTTAGCTTTAACTAGTATTCACGCTGTTTACGATGAGCTTCAAAAAATAGGTGTTCCTTCAGAGCGTATGATTGATCCAACACAGTCCATTATACATGGGCTAAAAGATGCAAAAATAAAAGCTGAGTTAGCAAAAAGCTATTCAGCTACTGTTGGTGCTTGTATTATTTCTTCCTTAGAATTACGAACGAGTGTGCTTGAAAAACTAGATGTCATTTCAAAAGAACTACGTGGTTCATTTAAACAAGTGGATGAAATGACATGCATTTTGTATACAACTCGTGGTGATATCGAATCGATTATTAAAACAAATGCGATACATAACTTGTTTGCGAGCGTAGAAGGAACGATAGCTATTGGATTTGGTTATGGAAAAACCGTGAAAGAGGCGGAGCAAAATGCAAAAATTGCTCAAAGTTTTGCAAAGAATAATCCAATAGATCGTTGTTTTTATATACTAACAAGTGATAAAGATTTATTTGGTCCGTTCCCGAAAGAACAGAGAGTACAAAGTTTGAAAAATGATAATCCGGAACTAATGAAAATAGCGAAGGAAACGAAGCTTAGTCCGGCCAACTTGTCAAAAATCATTCAATTTAGTCAATCGCATCCGTCATTGAAGTTTACAGCAGCTGACCTTTCTGAGTACTTACAAGTGACCCGGCGATCGACAGAAAGATTGTTAAAAAAATTAGTTGATTACGGGTATGCTCATATTTGCGGCGAGGAAATGCCCTATCAACAAGGGCGACCTCGCGCACTATATGAACTGAATTTACCGCTATTTTTAAGCTTCTAGTTGCGCTTTTTGTTTCTTTAGTAGTTCTGCTTTTTCAATGTCTGATAGTTTTACAATTGTGAAGCCTGTTATACCATAAATGATTGAGATAATAGGTACGATGAAATTCAAAATAGCATAAGGGGCATATTCAAATGCACCTACGCCAAGTGTAGCGAGAATAAATACACCGCACGTATTCCAAGGAACGAAGACAGAAGTTAATGTTCCGCCATCTTCTAATGCTCTGGATAAATTTTTTGAATGTAGTCCTTTTTCTGTGTATGCATTTGCGTACATTCTTGAAGGAACAACAATTGAAATATATTGTTCAGAGCAAGTAAGGTTTGTTGCAAAACAAGATGCGATAGTAGAAGCGATAAGCCCTTTTGCTGATTTTGCTAACTTTAAAATTTGATTTACAATTGAGCGAAGAATACCTGTATGTTCTAATACTCCTCCGAAAGTCATAGCGACAATTGTCATAGAGACTGTATTCATCATCGAATCTAAGCCACCGCGGTTAAATAGTTCGTCTACTAGCTTGTTTCCAGTGTCTATAACAAATCCAGCTTGGAGTGCACCGACAGATGCTGAGACAGAACCACCTTGAATAAAGACTTGTGATAAGAATCCTAAAATAATACCGACGAGAATGGCTGGTATGGCAGGAACCTTTTTAGCGACCAATACCATAACGGCTACGGGTATGATTAATAGGAAAGGTGAAATAACAAAGTTTTGTTGTAAGACTTGTAATGTTTGATCGATGCTTTGCGCATCAATATTGTTATCACCGAAGCTTCTTCCTAAGAAAGCATAGACGATAAGAGTAATAATTAAACCTGGAATTGTAGTAAATAACATATGACGAATATGTGCGAATAAATCTGTATTTGTTAATCCTGCGGCTAAGTTTGTTGTGTCTGAAAGCGGTGACATTTTATCGCCAAAATAAGAGCCTGAAATAATGGCACCAGCAACCATTGGGGCTGGAATACCCATACTTAGACCAATGCCCATTCCGGCAACACCAATTGTTCCCATTGTAGACCAAGAGCTACCAATCGCTAATGCAACGATAGAACAGATAATGGTAATGGATACTAAAAATAGTGATGGAGTTAAAAGTTTTAAACCGTAATAAATCATTGTTGCGACGATTCCACCGCCAATCCAAGCACCGATTGTTAATCCAACAAGAATAATAATGACGATAGCGGGTAATGCAAGACGAATCCCTTTATACATTGCTTCTTCAAGATCATTCCATTTGTAACCGTAACGCCAAGCGACGATAGAAGCAACGGTCGTACCGATAATAAGTGGAACGTGAGGGCTTTGTTTTAATACAACAATTGTAACCATCATAACTGCAACGGTAATGATAATAGGGATAATCGCTATTCCAAAAGGTATTTCTTTTTTCATAAATTTCCTCCTTGTTACGTATGTTTGTTTGTATTTTTTAGAATTGTCGTAAAATAGACGGTTATTAGGTTATGATAACTAAAAATATATGTAAGCGTCAATAAAAAACAGAAAATAAGGAATCTTCTAGTTATTTATTCAGTTTGTAATATAGATACAGAGTAAGCTTTTAAAAAGTTTAAAAATAAACAATTGACTTTTTTCTTGAAATTCAATATGTTCATAAAAACATCTGTTTTTCATAAGTATAATTAACCTGAATGGTTTGTAATTTGGGAAGGAGAATGGAGCTTTGAAAACATTAGAACTACAAGAGCGTTTAACGGAAATTTTTCAGCATTTACATGAAAACCCTGAAGTAAGTTGGAAAGAGTATGAAACGACAGCTTATATTACTAACTTTTTAAAAGAAGAAGGAATTTCATATAAAACATTTGATGATTGCCCAGGCGTAATCGCTGAAATTGGAAATGGGAACCCGGTTATTGCGATTCGTGCTGATATGGATGCACTTTGGCAAGAAGTAGATGGAGAATTTAAAGCGAATCATTCGTGTGGTCATGATGCTCATATGACGATTGTAATGGGGCTTATTTTACAATTGAAAAATATGAGATGGGATAGTGGAACGGTTAGATTTATTTTTCAACCGGCAGAAGAGAAGGGAAATGGTGCTTTAAAGATGGTAGAGAAAGGTGCTGTAGATGATGCTGATTTCTTATTCGGTGTCCATTTACGACCAATCGAAGAATTATCTTTGAAACAAGCAGCCCCATCTATTCGTCACGGAGCAGCAAGATTTCTAGAGGGTATGATTCATGGGGAGGATGCACATGGGGCAAGACCACACCAAGGTGTGAATGCAATTGATGTCATTTCCATGATTAATATCGGTTTGAAAAATATATGGTTGCCGCCACAAAGTTCATATTCAGTGAAGATGACGCGGTGCCAAGCTGGTGGAGATAATTTAAATATCATTCCAGGTAACGGCCATTTTAGCTTAGATGTAAGAGCGGAGAATAATACATTATTAGAAGAATTAAAGAAAAAGATAGAGCATGTAATAGAATCAGCCGCATCAATGGGATCGAAAACTTCATACGAATGGATTGATCTTGCTCCAGGAGCAGAGGTGTCAGAAGAAGCGGAGCGTTACATGCGTAAAGGCATTCTCGAAGTGTATGGAGAAGAGCAATGCACAGGGCCGCTTTATACGACAGGAAGCGATGACTTCCATTACTACACAGTGAAGAGACCACATTTAAAAGCTGTCATGCTTGGACTAGGAGCAGATCTACAACCTGGATTACACCATCCGCATATGAGGTTTGATCATAGTTGTATTATGGATGGGGTAGAAATATTGAAGCAAACTGTATTGAAAGTGTTAGAAGACAGGGGCTAGAGAGCTCCTGTTTTTTTATCGTGAATTGTCGGTAAATCGATATATTTGAAAAACCGTTGATATATTTTGAGTTATGATAGATATATTGAGAAAATCGTTGATATATTTGAAGTTACGATAGATATATTAAGAAAATCGTTGGTATAATTTCACGTACCTATTAATTTGATGAAAAATGAGCCTCCAGTACATGGTGTATAATAATAAGTACCATTTTTTAATAGGAGAAAACGAATGAACGAACAATATTACGATGCAGTTTTACATATAAAAACAGTCGGTGAGCAAAAAGGGTTTAACAAGTCTATGCATTATCACCGCTATGAACCGACGCCGTATAGCGGGTTAGATGAGTTATTGAATCAATATGAAATACGAAGTAGCGACCGAATTGTAGACTTTGGGTGCGGAAAAGGGCGATTAAACTTTTATATGCATCATAAATGTGGTGCTTCAGCAGTTGGAATTGAAATGAATGAAGAGTTTTATAAAGAAGCGATGGATAATAGAGAGCGTTATGCACGAAAGGCACGAAACAGTAAGGGGAAAATTCAATTCCAATGTTGTTTAGCGCAGGAATATGAGATTGATCCACATGATAATAGGTTTTATTTCTTTAATCCGTTTTCTGTGCAAGTGTTTATGAATGTAGTCAATAACATTTTGCTTTCGGTAGAAGAAACGGGGAGAGAAGTGGATATTATTTTATATTATCCTTCTGAGGACTATATTTTCTTCTTAGAAAATCAGACTGCGTTTGAGCTGAAGAAAGAAGTTAGATTGCCAGGTGCTTATGAGAAGAATGGGAATGAGAGGTTTTTAGTGTATACGTTAGGATAATAAAAAAGCAGATGCTAAGGCACCTGCTTTTTTATTAGTTACGGATTAAGTAATCAAATGCGCCTAAAGCAGCGTTTGCACCTGAACCCATAGAGATGATGATTTGTTTGTACGGATTATTTGTACAGTCACCTGCAGCAAACACTCCTGGTACGTTTGTAGCGCCGTGCTTGTCTGTTACGATTTCACCGCGAGCGCGTTCAACTGTTTCGCCTAACCAGTCTGTGTTTGGCACAAGACCGATTTGAACGAATACACCTTGTAATTCAACGTGATGAACTTCTTCAGTTTCACGATCGATGTAAGAAATACCGTTTACTTTGTCAGTACCAGTGATTTCTCTCGTTTGAACGTTTTTCAGAACAGTTACGTTTGGTAAGCTGTTAAGACGCTCTTGTAATACAGCATCGGCTTTTAATTCTGGCATGAATTCAAGAACAGTTACGTGCTTAACAATACCTGCTAAGTCGATAGCTGCTTCAATACCAGAGTTACCTCCGCCAATAACTGCTACATCTTTTCCGATGAATAATGGGCCGTCACAGTGTGGGCAGTATGCTACACCTTTATTTTTGAACTCAGCTTCACCTGGTACGCCAACATTACGCCAGCGAGCACCTGTAGAAACGATTACGCTCTTACTTTTCAGAATAGCGCCGTTTTCAAGTTCCACTTCAATAAGTTCTTTTTTCTCTAAACGTTTCGCACGTTGTAGATTCATTACATCGATGTCGTATTCTTTTACGTGCTCTTCAAGGCTTGCTACTAGCTTAGGACCTTCAGTGCGTTTTACGCTGATGAAGTTCTCAATACCCATAGTATCCATTACTTGACCACCGAAGCGCTCAGCAACGATACCAGTGCGGATGCCTTTACGTGCTGCATAAATTGCTGCACTTGCACCAGCTGGGCCGCCACCAACAACAAGAACATCGTATGGATCTTTATCAGAAAGCTCTGATGCATCTGGACCGTTACCCATTTTAGCTAAAATTTCTTCAAGTGTCATACGACCGCTTCCGAAAGATTCGCCATTTAGGAAAACTGTTGGTACTGCCATGATGTCTTTGCTTTCTACTTCCTCTTTGAATGCAGCGCCATCAATCATAGTATGTGTAATACCAGAGTTAAGAACGCTCATTACGTTAAGAGCTTGTACAACATCAGGACAGTTATGACAACTTAGGCTGATATAAGATTCAAAATGATATTCGCCTTGAATGTTTTTAATTTGATCGATTAATTTTTTTTCAACTTTTGGAGCACGTCCACTAACTTGTAGTAAAGCTAACACTAATGAAGTAAATTCGTGTCCTAATGGAATACCAGCGAATACTACACCAGTGTCTTCATCAGGGCGATTTACACTAAAGCTTGGTGTTCTCTCTAGTTCAACTTTTTCTACTGTAATCTTTGATGACATAGTAGCTAATTCATCTACTAGAGATAACATATCTTTAGATACATTATCGTCTCCTGAGCTAACTTTAAGTAAAATATCGTTCTCCATTAACTGAAGGTATTGGGATAGTTGTGTTTTTATATCTGCATCTAGTATCATTTTGATCGAACTCCTTAGATTTTGCCTACAAGGTCAAGGCTTGGTTTAAGTGTTGCAGAACCCTCTTGCCATTTAGCTGGGCAAACTTCACCTGGGTTGTTACGTACGTATTGAGCTGCTTTAATTTTGTTAACAAGAATGCTTGCATCACGGCCGATACCGTCAGCGTTGATTTCCATAGATTGGATAACGCCGTCTGGATCGATGATGAATGTACCACGAGCAGCAAGACCTTCTTCTTCCATTAAAACGTTGAAGTTTGTAGTGATTGTGCGAGTTGGGTCACCAATCATAATGTATTCGATTTTACCGATAGTTTCTGAGCTATCATGCCATGCTTTGTGAGTGAAGTGAGTGTCTGTAGATACAGAGTATACTTCAACGCCTAAGTCTTTTAGAGTTGCATATTGGTTTTGTAAGTCTTCAAGTTCAGTTGGGCAAACGAATGTGAAGTCAGCTGGGTAGAAACAAACTACACTCCATTTTCCTTTTAAACTTTCGTCAGTAACTTGGATAAATTCTCCATTATGGTAAGCATTAGCTTTAAACGGTTTTACTTCTGTGCCGATTAATAACATATTAAATTTCCTCCTAAATGTTGGTTTTGAGCATCAAAAAATAGTTTGCTCATAAAATATATTTTTTAATTAACTATAATAATTCTAATTCGATATTAATTATCATATAGAAGTGGTTATTTTGTCAAGAGAATAAACCAACTTTATACCAATTTAATTAATATTTATTCTCAATTAAGGTTGTTAGGGAATGAAAAGGTAATTTTCATGTCATAAATTTTCAATGAGTGTTTGAAAGAGTAGTGTGTATGTTAGAGACATGGTGTAAGTATAAATTCTTAGGAAGGAGATATTTCTTAGAAGTTGTAGATTTGAAAAGGAACTGCTTATTTCTATTTTACAAAGAATTGTGCGATAAATAAAATAAAATGAATCGGAATCTTTTTGAACAATTTTTGTCCGCTCAAATATATAATTAGGAAGTATATTGCAATGATAATTAGAAACATTGACTCAAAGTGCTAACAAGATATAATAAAATCTAGATATATCTTTCAAAAAGAAGAATATATAATATAGGATGAAAAACATTCAACCTATTATTTTTTTATAGCCTTTAGAAAACGCTTACAATTAGTGTGGGAGGGGAAACCATGTCTAAGTTCACGAAGTATTTTTTAATGGAAGATAAAGATGTGATTGCATATGTGAAAGAGAAATTATCTAAGTTTGAACATGCAAAGGGGTTACAGTGTAAAGAAATAGGTGATGGTAATTTAAATTATGTGTTCCGCGTTTGGGATGAAAAAGAGACCATGTCTGTCATCGTAAAGCAGGCCGGGAATACAGCACGTATTTCAGATGAGTTTAAGTTGTCGACGAATCGTATTCGTATAGAATCAGATGTTTTGCAGTTAGAGGAGGAGTTAGCACCTGGGCTTGTTCCAAAAGTATATTTGTTTGATAGTGTGATGAATTGTTGCGTGATGGAAGACTTATCAGATCACACAATATTACGTACAGCACTTATAAATCATCAAATATTTCCGAGGCTTGCTGAAGATTTAACTACTTTTATGGTAAATACTCTTCTATTAACATCAGATGTTGTAATGAATCATAAAGAGAAGAAGGAACTTGTGAAGAATTATATAAATCCAGAGTTATGTGAGATTACAGAGGACCTCGTATACTCTGAACCATTTACAAATCATAATAAACGTAATGAGTTATTTCAATTAAATGAAGGATGGATTAGAGAGCATATTTATAGTGATAAAGAGCTTCGTATGGAAGTAGCGAAACTTAAGTTTTCTTTTATGACGAATGCGCAGGCGTTGCTTCACGGTGATTTACATACTGGTTCTGTTTTCGTAAAAAGTGATTCTACAAAAGTTATTGATCCTGAGTTTGCTTTTTATGGACCTATGGGATATGACATTGGGAACGTAATGGCGAATTTAATATTTGCTTGGGTGAATGCAGATGCAACGATGCTACCTGGAGCTGAGAAAGATACGTATATGGATTGGCTAAAAACGACGATGGTAGAGGTAATTGATTTATTTAAGAAGAAGTTTTTAGTTGCTTGGGATATTCATGTGACAGAAATTATGGCGAAGGAAGAAGGCTTTAATGGCGTATATTTACAATCTGTGTTAGAGGATACAGCTGCAGTGACGGGTCTTGAGTTAATTCGTCGTATTGTTGGATTAGCAAAAGTAAAGGATATTACTTGTATTGAGAATGATGAAGCACGTGCTAGAGCGGAGCGAATTTGTCTTCAAGTAGCGAAGAAGTTTATTTTACGAGCGAATCAATATAAAACAGGTACGAGTTTTGTAGAAATGTTAAAAAAACAGTCCATTCATAGCGCGAAGTAAGGAGAGAAAATGATGAAAGAGCAATTAATACCAATTCAATGGAAAGATGAGGCTTTAGTTTTATTAGATCAAACGTTATTACCGAACGAAGTTGTCTATGAATCTTTCAAAACAGCTGAAAGTGTGTGGGATGCAATTCAAGTCATGAAAGTGCGAGGTGCACCAGCGATTGGGGTTTCAGCAGCGTATGGTGTGTATTTAGGGGTAAAGGAATTTGCTGAAAGTACGGTAGAAGGATGTATTGAAGAAGTAAAAAAGGTATGTGCATATTTAGCAACATCAAGACCGACGGCAGTAAATTTATTTTGGGCGCTGGAAAGAATGGAAAGTGTAGCGATAGATAATGTTCACTTATCGATTGCACGGTTGAAAGATAGATTGTTAGAAGAGGCAAAAGAGATTCATAGAGAAGATGAAGAAATTAACCGTCAAATTGGAGAACATGCATTAATATTATTCCATGATGGCATGGGATTATTAACTCATTGTAATGCAGGTGCGTTAGCAACGACTAAGTATGGTACTGCGACAGCTCCAATGTATTTAGCGAAAGAAAAAGGATGGGACCTTAAAATCTACTCTGATGAAACACGACCTAGATTACAAGGTTCAACGTTAACAGCATTAGAACTACAGCGAGCGGGAATTGATGTAACAGTCATTACCGATAATATGGCAGCTATGGTCATGTCACAAGGGAAGATTGATGCGGTAATCGTCGGCTGTGACCGAGTAGCAGCAAATGGTGATGTAGCAAATAAAATTGGAACATTAGGCGTATCTATTTTAGCTAAATACTATAACATTCCGTTTTATGTAGCAGCACCAACACCGACAATTGATTTAAACACACCGACAGGAAACGAAATTCCGATCGAAGAAAGAGATGCTTCTGAAGTAATCAATCGTTTCGGACAATATTCAGCTCCGAAAGGAAGTAAAGTATACAATCCAGCATTTGATGTTACGCCACATGCAAATATAACAGCAATTATTACGGAAAAAGGGATTGTAAAGGCACCGTTTACGGAGAATTTAAAAAATCTATTTTAGTAAATAGGTATATAGTCAGTCATCATAAGCTTCATACTTAGGGGGATGTATATGTTATTACAAAAAGAAAGAGAAGAAATTGTAGCGTACGGAAGGAAAATGATTTCTAGCGGTTTAACAAAGGGGACCGGCGGAAATATTAGTATTTTCAATCGTGAACAAGGCCTAGTTGCAATTAGCCCAAGTGGTTTAGATTATTATGAAACAACGCCCGTGGATGTAGTTATATTAAACTTAGATGGTGAAGTAGTAGAAGGTGAGAGAAAACCGTCAAGTGAACTAGATATGCATCTTATTTATTATAGGAATCGTGAAGATATAAATGCGCTCGTGCATACACATTCACCTTATGCGAAGACGATTGCATCATTAGGGTGGGAGCTTCCTGCTGTTTCATATTTAATTGCTTTCGCAGGCCCGAATGTACGCTGTGCACCGTATGAAACATTTGGTACGAAGCAATTAGCAGAGGCTGCTTTTGAAGGCATGATTAATCGCCGTGCAGTATTACTTGCGAACCACGGTTTAATTGCAGGTGCAAATAATATAAAAATGGCATTTACTGTTGCGGAAGAAATTGAGTTTTGTGCGCAAATTTATTATCAAACGAAAAGCGTCGGAGAACCGAAGTTATTGCCAGAAGATGAGATGGAGAATTTAGCGAAGAAGTTTGAAGGATATGGGCAGCAGTAGAATGAAACGAAAACACCCTCAAGATTGCACTCTTGAGGGTGTTTTTTATGCTTTCTTAAGCAATAAATACATAAAGTAAGGAGCACCAATTAAAGCAACGACAATACCTGCCGGAATACCGTTAGGCTCAACGATGTTTCGTCCGATTGTGTCTGCTAATAGTAATAGCCATCCGCCGATTAAAAGGGCGATAGGCATGAAGATTTGATGTCTTGGGCCTACTAAAGATTTTGCGATATGAGGAGCCATCAGCCCGATAAAGCTAATTCCTCCTGTTACGGAAACTGCTGCAGCTGCAAGTGCAACGGCTGCAATTAATAAGTATCTGCGTTCTTTTTCAATTTCAATTCCAACGCCGATTGCGACTGGTTCGTTTAATGCTAAAATGTTTAATCGATTTGCTTTATAGAAAACAAATGGAATTAATACGATTAACCATGGGAGCATTGCGAAAATGAAGATCCAATCATCTCCCCAAATGTTTCCGGCAATCCATTTGGCGATAAAGTCGACTTTCATACGATCAGCAGATGAAATAAGGACAATCATTGCTCCAGATAGTGCAAATGAAAAACCGATACCGGTTAATGTTAATCGTATTGGCTGAAGCCCTGTTGATTGACTATATGAAAATACGTAAATTAAAACAGCTGTAAGAAAAGCCCCGATAAATCCAACGACTGGTAGTAAATAAAGAAATGAACCTACATCTATTGGAAAGTATAAAAAGAAAATAGAAACAGCAACACCAGCACCAGAGTTAATCCCGAGAATACCAGGTTCAGCTAAATCGTTACGTGTAATGCCTTGAAGGATAGCACCTGATAAAGCGAGTGCCATACCAGCTAATACTGTAATGATAATTCTAGGTAGTCTTAAAGAATATAAAACGAATTCTTCTTTAAATGAACCTTGTCCCATTAGCGTTGGGAGTAGTCGATCATAAGATAAAGATGCTGAACCGAGCCCCATTCCAATTACAATGGTTGTAATAGTTAGTATAAGTAATGCGAGTATAATAAGACGTTGTTTTCTTAAAATAGATGGCATCATGAGAATGTTTTTCCTCCTTTACGAACAATGAATAGGAAGAATGGTAATCCTACAATTGCGACAATAGCAGCAACGGGTGTTTCATACGGAGCATTAATTGTACGTCCGATTGTGTCTGCAAGTAACATAAAGGAAGCACCAGCAATTGCTGACATCGGAATAATAAATCGGTAATCTGGACCAACAATAGGACGCACCATATGAGGTATCATTAAACCGATAAATGCCATATTTCCGACAAGCGCCACAGAAGCACCAGCAAGTAAGATAATAATGATAAACAAAATTGTTTTAATAACAATGATTTTTTGACCGAGTCCAACAGCAACTTCTTCACTGAAACTAAGGACTGTCAATTTTCTTGCAAATAAGATAGCGATAAAGATACTTATTGAAATGACTGGAATAATAATTTTCAATTGACTCCAAGTAGTTCCAATCACCCCTCCAGCAGTCCAAAGTGATACATCTTGTGAAATTTTGAAGTAAATGCCGACTCCTTCCGAAATTGCGAGTAGAAATGCTGAAACTGCAGCACCTGCTAATACAATTCGAAGAGGAGAAAGTCCGCCTTTTTTCACCATACCAATTCCAAATACCATAATTGCCCCTACCGCAGCGCCGATAAAGCAAGCTAATGTTAAGTACAGGTAGCTTATGGAAGGGTTGAAAGCAAGTGTTAGTGCAAGTGCAGCATTTGCGCCACCCGTTAGCCCAAGTAAGCCAGGGTCTGCAAGGGGATTTCGTGTTAATCCTTGCATAATTGCCCCAGAAACGGCTAGTCCAGCCCCTACAAAAATAGCAGCAACTTCACGTGGTAAACGTATTTCACGAATAATAGATATTTTGTCTCCTTTAGCGGAGGAAGTAAGTGCTAACCATACATCCTTTATTGAAGTATCTGCAGCCCCTAATACCATTGCAACCATAAAAATAAGAAAGAATGCAATTATGCTCAAAATTAGTTTGTATGTAAAAGCTATAGAACGTGGATTGTCATGATCTTTTGTCATTCGTTTCACATCTTTTCTGTTCATAGAATAAAGGAAGAGGAATTCTTAAATTAAGAATTCCTCATGTTTGTATTATTTACCAAGAAAGCTTTTCTTGAAGAAGTCTAGTTGGAAATCTAATGTAAGTGGATCATTGAAATAGAATTCCATCATGTTTGCTTCGTATACGCGATTATTTTTTACTGCTGGAATGTTTTTATATGATTCTGTCTCTTGGAATGAGTTATCAGTATCTTTGTTTTTACTTACGATTAAGTAATCACCAGCAAACTCAGGCAATACCTCAGTAGATAATGCGTAGTAACCTTCTTTTAAAGCTTTTTCTTTTACTTTTTCAGGCATTTTTAATTTCATTTCTTGGTACAGAATTTCTGTTCCGCGGCCCCAGTTCTCGCCGTATACATAAAGCTGTTTATTGAAGTTTTCAACAACAGATACTGTTGCATCTTCACCAATTTTTGCTTTAATTTCTTTACCAGCTTCTTGTGCACGTTTCTTGAAATCATCAATCCAAGTTTTTGCTTCTTTTTCTTTGTTTAATAACTTACCGATTTCTAAATGTTGTGTTAAGTAATCAACTTTTCCGTAAGTGTATGTTACAGTAGGAGCGATTTTCTTTAACTTATCAACATTTTTAATATTTGATAAACCAATGATTAAATCTGGATTTAGTTCAGCGATTTTTTCAACATTTTCATCTGATACTTCAGCAACATCTTTAAGTTTACTATCAAAACGTGGGTTTTGTTTAGACCATGAATCTACCCCAACAACATTTACGCCTAATGACATTACGTTACCAGCGAATGATGATAAAACAACAACGCGTTTTGGATTTGCAGGAACTTCTACTTTACCATTTTCAGATTGGTATGTAATTGTTTCTGATTTACTACCTTTTGCATCATTCTTTTTGTCTGTAGAGCCGTTGCTACAAGCACTCATAACAAGAACGAAAAGAACTGTTAGTGAAATAAATAACTTTTTCATCGTCTTTCTCCTTTAACATAGATGTATGTGTATACAATAATTTGTTTAACTGCAATCTTTTTGAAAGAGTAGTGGTAATGCAAAATGTTTATTAAAAATCTTGAATTTGAGATTTCACAATATAGTATTAACCATATTAATGAAAGAAGATGTAATCCCAAATTTGCTAATTATTAACAAGTTGATAATGATTATCACTATTGATTCTTTAAATAATATAATTTTATATGGGTGTATTGTCAATAGTAATTTTGATTGTAAATTTTGCGGAAACAGGTTATATTTTATTGAGAATGATAATCAATGATTAGTAGCTGAGGAGTGAGCACGAATGAATCGAGAAGAATTGTTTGATGTAACTGTAATAGGCGGAGGACCTGCAGGGCTTTATTCAGCTTTTTATAGTGGACTTAGAGAGATGAAAACGAAAATAATAGAATTTCAACCACAGTTAGGTGGAAAAATACATGTTTATCCGGAGAAGATGATTTGGGATGTAGGAGGGCTATTGCCAGTTACAGGTGATAAATTAATTGAACAACTTGTACAGCAAGGGCTAACATTTAAGCCGGAAGTTGTATTAAATACAAAAGTAGAATCAATTATTCGTAATGAAGATGGAACTTTTACGTTAAAAACAAGTACTGGCGAAGAACATTTTTCAAAAACAATTATCGTCGCAACTGGAAGCGGTATATTGAAACCGCAAAAGTTATCGATTGAAGGTGCGGAGCGATTTGAAGTATCGAATTTAAATTATACAGTTAAATCTTTAATGCGTTTCAAAGATAAAACGATCATTATTTCTGGTGGAGGAAATTCTGCCGTTGATTGGGCGAACGAATTAGAACCAATCGCGAAAAAAGTGTATGTAACATATAGAAAAGAAGAATTATCTGGTCATGAAGCACAAGTAAAACAACTAATGAACAGCTCAGCGGAGTGTTTTCTGAATACATCGATTACAAAATTAGTTGCTGGTGATAATCATGAAGCGATTGAATATATAGAATTAACGAATCATGAGACAGGTGAAGTTTCTCATTTACCTATTGATGAAGTTATTATTAATCATGGATATGAACGTGACATTACATTATTAGAAAATAGTGAGTTGGACGTTGCGATTATAGATAATTTTTATATTGCAGGTAATGCAAATAGTGAGTCTTCTGTAGATGGATTATATGCTGCGGGAGATATTTTGAAACATGATGGGAAATTGCATTTAATTGCGGGAGCATTCCAAGATGCTGGAAATGCTGTGAATAAAGCGAAACAATTTATTCAGCCAGATGCAAGTGAGTACGGAATGGTTTCTTCGCATAATGAAGTATTTAAAAAACGAAATCGAGAATTGATAAAGCAAATGATGAAATAATAAAGTGAAACTTTAATCAGTGGGGGCTATCCTGCACTGATTATTAACCTTCACTAATCGGGCTTTTACTGTCCACAAATAGCGGGATAAAGGTACAAGTATACCCCCATTTACTTCTCTATTCAAATAGACGAGAGATGTAGATGGGGGTTTTCCTGTTTACTATATTTTCAATCATTATTATGACACCGGTTTCATCAGTTCATATGACATGAACATTTTATTTGTAAATCAGTCTAGAAAACAATGAATCTATGTTTTGTTTACGCTGTTCCTTTTGCTCGTTCGTTAGGAAATGGCATATTTAGTATAGAAGCAATGTATTGTTTTCCATGTTTTCGAGCCAATGACTCTAATATTTGACGAACGCGTTTTGTAAGATGCCCTTGTTTTTTTATCGCTTCACAATATGCGTCGTAGAAAGCATATTTAGCCCATAGAAAATCATCTTGTTGGAATAAGAAATGATTTTTGTACCATTCACCAATTGTATGATAACAATTGATTTCGTGTATTGCTACGCCTTGAGAAAGAATACGATCAGATAAAGATGTAGTTAAATGAGAAGTTGTGTTTTCTGTTTCAACTTGTAATGTTTTTTCTAACATTGTAATGATGTGACGAGTAGCCATATGTTAACTCTCCTTTGTGTAAATGGGTGATACCATTCTATATTTAAAAAAATACTTACTATATTATTATACAATATATGGAATGGTTCTACCTGCTTTTTAAACTGCATTTACAAAATCTTTTTTATTTGTTTACAAAAATAAAGTAAGATACAGTATATATGAAAAAACAATAAAGGAATGAACGCATTGTATATAACAATAGAAGAAGCTGCGGAGTATTTGAATTTACCAAAATCGTATATTGAAGAGCTAATTCAGCAAAAGAAAGTTCGTGCGCTATTCGATGGAGAGCAATATTTATTAAATAAAGAACAATTCAACACGCATTTAGAACAAATGGAGAAATATAAACATTTAGTGGAAGAAATATTAAACGAACCAATTCCGGAAGATATGGATGTTAAAGACGAAGACTAAACTTTAGGAAATCCCGTATGAAGATATGCAGAAATGTATCTTCATACGGGATTTTTTTATCTAAAGACATCAAAATCCTAAGGAGCCCTCAGGATTTCTTAGAATTTTGATAGGTAGTAGTCTACCATGTTAAAAGCATATTTTTTCCGAGCTAGGACAAACATAGAGAACGTAACCTGTACAGATACATATACTATCAGTGCAAAAGCTTATAAATTAATGGAAGGGGTTTTCTCGTGAGTTTATTTCATTGGGATTTTTTGAAAGACTTAATTGGATCTTATGTAAGAGTGAACAGAGGTGGACCAGAATCTCAAAAAGGAACAATAGTATCATTAGGTGCGGACTACTTCGGATTAGAGAATGAAAAAGGAGAGAACCATTACTACCAGCTTCGCCATCTGAAAAGCATTACCCAAAATACGAAAGATGGTGGAGTAGGTGATTTAGAATGGGTGGAAGAAGACATTGCAGAAGACTTTGAAACGCTACTTCAAAGCTTCAAATACCGCTGGGTGAAAATTAACCGTGGTGGACCAGAGAAAATTGAAGGTATTTTACAAGATGCTTCTAGTGATTATGTAACATTAATCATTAAAGAAGAAGTTGTATTAATTGCACTATCTCATATTAAGAGTGTTAATTATAATGCACCAGTAAGTGGAGAGAGTAGTGATGAGAGTAGCGATGAGAAAAGTAATGAAAACAGCAATAATTCAGGTCGCGCTCGTGCACAAAGACAATCAAGTAGAGGAAGATAATAAGAAAGGAGGGTACAAAATTGGAGAGTGTATTATGCTGTGATCAAATTAAAGGTTTAGTCGGTGAAAATGTAAAAGTAAATCTTCGCGGACCAGAAAGTAGAGTAGGTGTACTCGTATCATTAGGAAAAGATTACCTTACACTACAATTGCCTCTTGGAGAATTAGTATATTACCAGTTGAAACATGTGAAGAGTCTAGTCAGGAAAGTGAAAGAAGCACCGGGAGAATATGGTTCATGTTTCTATGCTGATGAAGATACTTTTTTAGATGTATTAAATGACTTGAAGTATAAATGGATAAAGATTAATCGTGGTGGACCAGAGTGTGTGGAAGGTTTATTAAGTGATATACATGATGGAAGTATTACACTAGTAAACGGTGATGAGGTCATTTATATAATTAATTCTCATATTAAGAGTGTGAATCAAATAGTTAAAAACAAAAAGAATGAAGAAGAATAATGTTTAATAAATAAAAGGGGCATTATGATTGAAAGTGAAGAATGATTTCATATTTCGCTGTAATTATTTTTGGATATATGAAAACGGATTTTTTACTATTAAAAAACAGAACATTGCCCCTGATTATTTTTTAGAAATGGAAAATAGGAGAGTAGAAATTCATAGGAAGGAGGATATAGATGAATGAGTTACACAAAAGTATTGGAGAAAACATATATGTTAAATTAATTGGTGAAAAAAGATTTAAAGGCGTATTAATCGATGTAGGAAATGATATTGTTGTTCTTTACAATGGACAAGACTACGTATATATATCTTTATATCATATCCAATATTATAAGTTTTTAAGACCATATGATGAAGAAATATTAAAACCTGATGTAGATTCTGTAATTAAAAGGGAATCTCCTTCAATTTCTTTGAGGAAAGTATTAAGCACATCTAAAGGGATTTTTACAGAAATTTATGTAGCAGGTAATGCTCCAATACATGGATATGTTACAAGTGTAATGAACGATTATATTGTTTTTTATAGTCCAGTCTATAAAACTGTATATATATCTTTAAAGCACTTAAAATGGTTAATTCCGTATAAAGAAAACCAAGTGCCTTATTCCCTCAATAAAAATGAACTCCCCGTAAATCCATTAAATATTACGTTAGCTCGAACGTTTGAGGAGCAACTTATTAAAATGTATGGAAAAATTATGGTGTTCGATTTAGGTGAGGAATCCAATAAAATTGGAAAAATGGCGAAGATCGAGGAAGGACATATTGAAATATTAAAAGCGCGTGATGCAAAAATGTATGTGAATATTCAACATGTAAAATCTGTCCATTGTCCGTAGGCTAGTTGAAAGGGCTGGCTTTTTCTTTTATATGCAGAAGGAAAGGTCGGGCCTGTTTGTTTAGTTCGATTTGGATATGAGGGAAAAAATGAATTGAATATAAATTATGTTAGTGTGATTTTTGAAGAGGCAATCTTGTGCTAAATTATAAAAAATATGTACGAGCCACTTTTTGATGTATTCAATTTGTTTTTTGAGGAAGACCTGCTCAACTAATTTACTAAAGGGGTTTTATTTGTGGAGCAGTTTTCAAATTCGTTATCGATTACATTACTTGGTAGTGCTGGTGGAGCAGCGAAGGCAGTTTTAGCAATTTTAAATCAAGCGATAGCAAATGAAAAAGATCCAATTTATGAAGTGATAAAGAATGTTACATTTCATTTGGTTGATATAAAACAAAAAGATAGGGCTTATTATGATGAGTTGTTTCCAAATCTGAAAGGTCATTTGTCATTATATGAAATAGACCTTCAAGATGTAGTGAAATTTAAACAGCATTTAACAGAAAAAAGTACGAGTGTTGTTATTGATGTTTCGGGTGCAGATACGATCAGGGTACTGAGCTGTTGTAATGAACTTGGAATCTTTTATATTAATTCAGCTTTGGAAAATGAGGCGGTAGATCAGGACGATAGTTTACTTGGATTTCAGCTTACGGAACGATATACGAGGTTTGAGAAAGAGAAAGAAAAATTTACAAATACAAAAGCGATTATAGGTTCAGGTATGAATCCAGGTGTTGTTCAATGGATGGTTGTTGAACTTATGAAAGAACGGCCGAATGAACAGCCACAAGCATGCTATATTGTAGAACATGATACGTCGTTTTTGAATGATACGGCACTTATAAAGCCGGATACACTTTATACGTCATGGGCAGTAGAGCGATTTCTAGACGAAGCGATATGGAGTTATCCGATGTATATGAGTCATCATCGTCCTCTTTATTTTTATGAGGATGTATATGCTTCAGAGTATAAAGTGAAGTTAGGAGAAAGAGAGTTTTATGGTTGCTTAATGCCACATGAGGAAGTTTTAATTTTAGGGAAAAATTTCAACATGGAAGTTGGTTTTCTTTACCGAATTAATGAGTATACAACAAATGTAATTAGACAGAACTTAGATAAGGTAGAAGATTTATGGAACTGGAATCGTAAAGTATTCAATCCAGCGGAAGAAGAGGTTGCAGGAGAGGATCTAGTAGGTGTATTACTCGTTTATGAAAATGGCGAGACGTATATGTATAACGTAATGAATAGTAGCCAAGTTTTTCATAAATATAAAACGAATGCAACTTACTTCCAAGTAGGGTGCGGAATTTATGCAGGTTTGTGTAGTTTACTTTTAGATCACTTTGGACAAGGTGCTTATTATGTCGAGGAATTATTATTAAATACAGAAAGTAAGTACGGTGAATATTTAAATTTATATATGAAAGATTTTGTAATAGGGCATAATGATTTTACGGATGGACTGCTACATGATAGGGTCAGATGGATATAAGTTGTGACTAGAAAGGAAGGAGAAGTCTCCTTCCTTTTTAGTATTATAAGGTTACGTATTGCCCTGAAAGCAATTTCATACTTATAATTTAAGGAGATAACGGCGGGGATTTTTTTTCGTATCGATCAAGGGGAGTTTTTATATGAACAAATACAAGAGCTTGATTTATGAAGAAAGAAAAGCTTTAAAGGTATTTATATTATTATTTTATATTATATTCTTTTCATATGACGCTATATATTATTTTGTATATCCTGCTATGAATATTAATGGAACAACGGTAGGGTGGCCAGAAGGAAGCCTTGGGATAGGCGTATATATATTTGTAATAGCATTATTCCCTATTTCAATGTATCTTCAAAAAAGAGGTTATGTATATTCTATAAAATATTTATTTTTATTTGGGTACATGTTTATCAATCTTATAAATAATTTAATGATTTATTTGCGAACGGATAGAGCTTTTGAACATGGTAGTATGGTAGAAATGTTATTAATTTTATTTGCACCGGTTTTCGTGAACAGAAAATATTTTTATTTAGTTTCCTTTAGTGTAATTGGAAAGTACGTACTTTTTACATTGATACTACAAGATCTAAAAGTTGTGATTCCGCTTGTCTTATGTGTATTCTATTTCATTATTTCACATTCTTTGTTGAAACGATTTCAATCTTATGTAAGAACGGTTGTTGAAATGATGAACAATATGAAAGAGACGGAAAATTTAGCTGTAATTGGGACTATGTCTACAACAATTGCGCATGAAATCCGAAATCCATTAACGGCTTTGAAGGGGTTTACGCAAATGCAAAAAGAAAGAAACCCTGAAGATATGATGAGCTATGAAATAATGTTACAAGAAATTGAGAGAATTAACGGATTTGTTAGCGAATTGATGTTATTAGGAAAACCGAAACCAACAAATTATGAATGGTGTAACATACGGGAAATCCTTTTATATGTTGTGCAGTTAATGGAAAGTTATGCGAGTCAATATAAAGTGAAAGTTTATTTGCAAATAGATGGAAACTTACCCGTTATAAACGGTGATGATAAACAATTAAAACAAGTGTTGTTAAATATTATTAAAAACGGAATAGAATCAATGCCAGAAGGTGGGGATATTCATATTCGGGCATATGAAAAAACTAAGGGGTATTTGTGTATTGCTGTCGAGGATCAAGGATTTGGTATAGAGGCAGGAAAATTAGAGAAGATTGGAAAGGCTTTTTACACAACGAAGGAGAATGGTACAGGGCTTGGTTTAATGATTACATATAAAATTATTAAAGAACATCAAGGGAGTATCACGATTCAAAGTAGTATGGGTGTGGGAACGAAAGTGGAAATTTATTTACCGACGATGTAGCGCAGTAGAAGAAAATATTTTTCAGAAAAGTGTTCTTCTTGAAACATTTAATAAAATGTTTCAAGAAGGGTTTTTTTTATAAAATACTTCGTTTATAATGGAGGAAAATATCGACATGAGATTGGTTACTCATGTAACGGTTCGGTAGTGTTATGAAAAGAAAAGAAGGGGTGCCCGCGCATCCTTTTTTCTATGCAGATATGATGAAAGAGGTGGTATTGATGGAATTAACATTAAATTCGACTGTATGCTTACACACGATTCAATTTCGAAAAGAGCAAAAGAATTATATTGTAAAAGATACAATTACAGGAGAAAAATATGAAATGCCGCCACTTTGGATTGATGCATTGGCAATGATGCGTGACGGTTTTTTATTGGGAGAAATTGAGGAGAAATTAAAAGAAGAGTATCCAGCAGAAGAAGTAAATATACTAGCATTCACGAGGCAACTGTTAGAGCTAGAACTTGTTGGAATGGTAGATGGGGAAGAGATAGCTTGTACAAAGAAGAAAGAGAAAGATTATTTAGCTTGGGTACGTCCCCGGTTGGAACAATTTTTCCTTAATGTAAATAAAAAATATAGAAGCAAAGGTCAGTGATGATCTTTGCTTTTTTGTAGTCCATATTTTAAAAAATAACAGCGAATGCCCTTGCGAAAGCACCGTCACTATTTTTAATTTTTAAAGGTGCTGCTGAGAAAAAGAAACGTTTCGCTTTAATAGCATCTAGATTTGTTAAGTTTTCAATTAAGAAAATATTATTGCCTAACAGTATGTGATGAATGGGTGATGTTTCTGTCGTTACCTCATCGGGAGAAATAAAATCTAAACCGACTGATTTTACTTTTAATTCAACTAGTTCTTCAGCTAATTCTTCGGAAAGATAAAATGCTTCTTTCTCATAAGCTTCTGTATTCCATTTATTAGATAGATTAGAATGGAAAATGACAATATCGTCTTTTTTTATGTCGGCATTATGCAATACTTCTTTAGGGAGTTTTCTCTCTTGAACATGAGTGACATCGATGAGAACTGCTTCACCTACAAACTGATCAAGGGGCAATTGATCAATCGTTGTTGCACCAGAAATAAAATGCGCAGGAGCGTCGCAATGTGTACCGACATGAACGACCGAATGGAAATCTGTAACTTGATATCCCGTTTCTTCAACGCTTGTAATGGTTTCTAGTTGGATTGTTGGTGTTCCGGGAAATTGAGACATATTATTTTCAAACGTTTGTGATAGATCAATTACTTTCATTTTAAATACCTCCAATATATGTTTTTCAAATAATAAAAAGCCCATCTTTCATGATCAAGAAAGATGGGCTTTACATACTAGTTGCGTTTTATCTTCCAAAATGTAATGCATTTTGCAGGAATTAGCACCTATTCAGTTCTTATAAACTGAGGTTGCTGGGCTTCAAAGGGCCGGTCCCTCTGCCTCTCTTGATAAAGGTTTATTTAGTTTTGAAATTCGGAATATTCATGATATTTAAATTGTAATTCATTTCCTTTTTTCACGCAATACAAATTAGGTGTTCACCCAAATAAAGTTGCTCGCATATTGTAGCTTATGTAAGTAGACTGTTGCGAAGGAGTGAGTGCAGTGACAGGGAATGTGTTAAATTATTATGCTGGTGGTAATACAGCTAGAGGATTTCATAATTTATACGAAGAGAATTTAAAAGGGCTAGATAGGTTGTTTATTTTAAAGGGTGGTCCAGGAACGGGAAAATCTTCTTTAATTAAGGCAATAGGTCGTGAATGGGTTGAAAAAGGATATGATATTGAGCTTTTGCATTGTTCTTCTGATAATAAGTCGGTTGATGGGGTGATTATTCCAAAATTAAAAGTAGGAATTGTTGATGGAACATCACCGCATGTTATTGAGCCGAAAATGCCAGGAGTTATTGAAGAGTATATAAATTTAGGAGTTGCTTGGGACTCAGGTAAATTAAGAAAGCAGAAGGTAGAAATTGAACGGTTTGTATCAGAAGCGAGCAAGGCTTTCAAATCTGCTTACGGATGTTTTAAAGAGGCATTAGTTATACATGATGAGTGGGAGAAAATATATATTAATAACATTGATTTTAATAAAGCAAATGAACTAACAGATCAGCTAATTCAGAAATTATTTGCAGATAAAAAGGGGCAACAATCGATTGTGAAACATCGTTTTTTAGGAGCTGCTACACCGAAAGGAGCAGTTGATTTTGTTCCTAATTTAACAGAAGGATTGCCACATCGTTATTTTATAAAAGGACGCCCGGGCTCTGGAAAATCAACAATGCTCAAAAAGTTATCGAAGGCAGCAGAAGAAAAAGGTTTTGACGTTGAAGTATATCATTGCGGATTTGACCCGAATAGTCTTGATATGGTTATTGTAAGAGAATTAGGATTTGCAATTTTTGATAGTACCGCACCACATGAATATTTTCCAAGTCGCGTGGGTGATGAGATTATAGATATGTATGCTCTTATTGTTAAACCGGGGACGGATGAGAAGTATGCTACAGAAATTCGTGACGTTTCCATTCAATATAAAGCAAAAATGAATGAGGCGATGTCTTTCTTAGCAAAAGCAAAATCAGTTCGTGATAAATTAGAACGAATTTATATTGCTGCCATGGATTTTTCAAAAGTGGATGCATATAAAGAGGAAATTCAAAAAGAGTTTGAACGAATTACCGCTACTGTAATTGAAAAGAAAAAATAGTCTTTGTTAAACTGTCAGAAAAATTCTGGCAGTTATTTTAGTGTGTAGTAAAATTAATAGTATATTTGTCGAATTTCCAAGGAAATAATCAAAAAATGGGGATGGTATGAAATGAGAGAAAAAATTGAATTAGAGTTAGAAAGAATTGAAGAAGAGAATGATGTGAAAATTTTATTTGCAGTGGAATCGGGGAGTCGTGCTTGGGGATTTCCATCGAAAGATAGCGATTATGATGTTAGGTTTGTTTATATACATCCGGTAGAATGGTATTTATCAATTCATGATAAACGTGATGTAATTGAATATCCAATTAGTGATGACTTAGATATAAGTGGCTGGGATATTAAAAAGGCATTACAACTGTTTGCGAAGTCAAATCCAGCTTTACTTGAGTGGATTCGATCACCAATTTTTTATTCGAAAAACTCTAACTTTCCAGAGCAGCTTCAGCAAATGAGTGAAAAGAATTTTGATCCAAAAGCAACGATATATCATTACTTACATATGGCTTCAAAAAATTATCGTGAATTTTTGCAAGGCGAGAATGTAAAGTTGAAAAAGTACTTTTATGTATTACGTCCTATTTTAGCTTGTCAGTGGCTAGAAGAGAAAGGGACATTACCTCCAGTAGAATTTAATCGATTGATTACAGAACTATCTATAGAACGTAGTGTATTGAATGAGATTGAGAAGTTGTTAATAAAGAAAAAAGCGGGTACGGAATTAGATGTTGGATTGAAAATTCAAGTGTTAAATCAATTTTTAGAAGAACAAATTGATTATTATCAGCAATACGTGAAAGGGATTGAAAAGGGATTAGGGATTGATATTGAGAGTTTGAATACACTATTTAGAAATATGTTGTTTGAAGTAAATAAAAAAGAGCACAAGTAAATTTGTGCTCTTTTTTTATCCCGCTATTTGTGGGAGCCTTACTGCCCGTAAACGCCTGATTGGTGTGGACTAATAATCAGCTGGGGATGCACCTCAACACTGATTAAAGTTTCACTTTATTTTGTAGGAATAAAGAAAACAGATATAGCTGCGATAAGACCTGCAAAAGAGAATAAGTAAAAATTCCATGCTAAGTCATATTGCATTGTCATAATAATACCGACAAGAATAGGTCCAGCAATTGCACCAACTCGGCCAAGTCCAAGTCCCCAGCCTAAGGAGGTAGCTCGTATATGTGATGGGAAGTATTGTGTTACATAAGCATTTAATATTTGAGTAATACCAACTGATCCAATTCCAGCAAGACCAATTAAAAGATAAATGATTGTAACAGATGGTTTAATTGTTAGTAGTCCAATACATATGGCTGCCATAAGATAGGAGATGCTAATAACAATTTTTGCTCCTATACGATCGGCAATCGCCCCGGCAAATAATGCGCCGATAGCTGCAGTAATATTTAGCATAAGTAGAAATGATAAACTAGATCCAAGAGGATATCCTGCCTGACGCATCATCTGTGGTAACCAAGTATTTAAACCGTATATTAAAAACATTCCCATTATATAAGTGATCCAAAAAAGTAGCGTTGCTTTTATGTATTCTTTTGAGAATAACGTAAGAAATCCATTTTTCTTTTGTATATTAGATGGTGCTTCAGAAATTTCATCTTTTACATGGAATTCAATTTGAAAGCGATTAAGAATTTTGTTCACTTCTTCTTGTCGATTCCGCGATAATAAAAATTGAATGGACTCAGGTAAATAAAGAATAATGAAAGGAATGAGGAGTAGCGGAATCATTCCGATGCCAAACATAATTCTCCATCCGAAATCTTCTAACATAAACATGGATAAAATAGCACCTAACACGATACCTAAAGGATAGCCGGTAAACATAAGAGCATAAATAAAAGATTGCCGTTTTTTTGATGAATATTCAACAGTAAGTGCGGAAGCCGTTGGGATAACACCGCCTAATCCGATTCCTCCGATAAATCGAGATAGCCCAAATAATTCAGGAGAAGGAGCAATTGCAGCTAAGCCCATTGTGATAGAAAAAAGAGCTAAACAGCATATAAGTGTCCACTTTCGTCCAATTAAATCTGTAATGGTTCCGATTAGAATAGCGCCAATAAACATCCCAAATAGAGCATAGCTGGCAATTGTTCCAGCTTGAGCTGGTGATAGTGCCCAGCTGTTGTCTTCTAAAAGCTTTGGCAGAACGGCACCGTAAATACCTAAATCATATCCGTCAGCTAGAATGGCGAGCCAACAAATAAAAACAACAAGTTTTGTAATAGAGCTTGAAAAGATAGTTTCTGTAGATTCTAGATGAGGTGGAGCAGAAGGTTGCATAGTATTCACCCCTTTTATTTGTAGATGAATATATTATTTTATTTACTGTTAATATTCCCCTTCTTATGTCGAAATTTATATGAAAAGGTGTCATGAAAAACAAAGAAGTTCAACAGGATTCTTGTTGAACTTCTTTGTTTTTTTATTCGTTATCAACTCGTTTTAATGGTTGATCTGCTGGCCCTTCCATAACATCGCCATCAATTGAAAAACGAGAACCGTGGCAAGGACAATCCCAAGTACAATCACCGTTATTCCATTCAACTTCACAGCCGAGGTGTGTACAAGTCGTATCGACGATATGTAGTTTTCCTTCTTTATCTTTATAAGCACCTGCTCGTTTACCGTTGACATGTACAACGGATCCTTCGCCAACTTCAAGATCCTCTGGTTTACGTAATGCAGTTTCAAGTTTCCCTTCAATTAAATGTTTAGCAACATCAATGTTTTGAGAAAGGAATGTTTTTATATCTGGATTTGCATGAAAGCGTGATGGTGCAAACAGCTCTTTATATGGGCTGTGGACTTTTAGAATGGAATCCTTCAGTAAATGAGCTGCAGCAGTTCCTGTTGTCATTCCCCATTTGCGATATCCAGTTGCAACAAATATATTTGGATTGCTTTCGTTAATATGTCCGATATAAGGGAGCTTGTCTAGCGTAATCAAATCTTGCGCTGACCATCTATAGGGAACTTCATCTACTCCAAAAGTTGCTTCAGCAAAAGAATAGAGTGCTTCATAATGAAGCATCGTATTTATTCCCTGTCCCGTTTTATGGCTCTCTCCGCCAATCAAAATCAACTTTTCTCCATTGTTTGTTATATAGCGTAAGGAGCGTTTTGGATCATCAATACTTAAATACATGCCACCTGGATAATCTGTTTTTGCTTTTATTGCAAGAGCATAGGAGCGTTCTGCGTACATTCGCGTAAAGAAAAAGCTATTCGCATCATAAAAAGGAAAGTGAGAACAAGAGACGACATATTCACAAGTGATGCGATGCCCCTCTTTTGTAATTACTTGTGGATAATCTCCTTTTTCCACATCCATAGCTGTTGTTTGTTCATAGACCTTTCCTCCCATCTCCACAAACTTTTCTAAAAGTGTTTTCAAATAAAGGAGGGGGTGGAATTGCGCTTGATTTTTCATTACAAGTGCAGATTGTACTGGAATAGGAATCGATAGAGATTGAACATAGTCACAAGGTATATTTAATTTTTGATAAGCTTCATATTCTTTCGATAAATTTCTTAAACCGTTATCAGTAGTTGTATACAAGTATGAATCTTCATTTGAAAAATTACAGTCGATTTTATATGTTTGCACAGTGTCATTTATGAATTGTAGAGCATGATTATTTGATTCATAGTAAAGCCTGGCTTTTTCCACACCGAAATGATTTATTAATTCGTCGTAAATAAGATCATGTTGTGCTGTTACTTTTGCTGTTGTATGCCCAGTTGTTCCATTTAAAATAAGACCAGAATCAATTAAAACAACGTCGATGCCTTCTTTTGCAAGTAAATAGGCAGTAGTAATACCCGTAATACCAGCACCGATAACAGCAACTTTCGTCTTTATATTTTCGGATAAACGAGGAAAAGTAGGGAACGGAGTAGATTCAATCCAATAAGATAAGGGCAGTTGTGGAAATGTATCATTTGTCATTGTGGAAACCTCCTAATTTTAGAACAATTTTCCTTTTAATATTTCCATATTATATGAAATTCATGTGCGTTATTTTAGAAGGAGTCTATTTTTATTAAAAGAGGGATTAAATTATTTTAATATAATTAATTTGATAGGGCATTATGAAGAAGTAGCATGTATATAAAACTAAATTTAAGTGATTCCATTTATTGATTACATAGAGGATTCTTGAATGAGATAGAGTCCATGGTATTTAAGTATATGTATATATATAGTGGATAAATCCGTATGAAATCTATACTTTTTTTTTAGTGAAATAAAGTATGATTATAAAAATATAACCAACTTTTATTACTAGGTCATAAAAGTTGTTGACAATATAGAAATTCTATTGTTATGATTCATCATGTGGAAAGGTTGATAGAGAGTAAAAAGAGAAATGTTTTTCATTGATAATAAAAGCGAAAAATAAGTGACGATAGAGTGAGTATATTTTCCTTATAATAAATGCTTTTTGGATCACCTAGTAAAATCAATCTGGAAGCAAGAATTAATATATGCAAGTTGCGCAGGGCGCGGCATAAGAAAGGGGCAAAAGGATGAAGGAGCTTCATACGTTTGGGTGGTATGCAGCACGTGTATCACCACATTTGCCAAAAAAAGCATTTAAACCAGTTCCTACTCGTTTATTTGGTGGACTGGCTTATTTACTTGTGGCATTAGCGGGGTTAATAGCGATTGGTGTATTTGAATTGAATGTGTGGGCAAATCTAGGAATTGCGATTGTTCTCGGACTATGTTTTGCTTCACTTGGGTTTTTAGGGCATGAAATTTTACATGGGACAGTTGTAAGAAAGGCATGGCTTCGTGATTTCTTAGGCGCGATTGCATTTATGCCATTATCAACAGGACCAAAACTTTGGAGAAAGTGGCATAATGCAACTCATCATGTTCATACACAGCATGAAGAGAATGATCCAGATGCATGGCCGACACTTGAGAAGCTTAAAAAAAGTAAGTTTTTAAGTTGGGTATATCGTATGCCTCTTCATGTACGTTCATTCTTTAGTTTCCTGTCACTAACAATTCAATTTACATTGCATTCAACTCGAATGTTCTTTCATTTTATAAAAGAATTTAAGTCATCGAATCAAAAATCTGTATGGCTTCAACTTCTTTTGCCTTGGACAGTTTGGATTAGTTTATTATTTATTATGGGACCTGGAAAATGGTTATTTGCATATGTGATTCCGTTGTTAATTGCTAACTTTATTGTA
The DNA here is from genome assembly GCF_016483345.1 of Bacillus cereus group sp. N24. Taxonomy (NCBI): domain Bacteria; kingdom Bacillati; phylum Bacillota; class Bacilli; order Caryophanales; family Bacillaceae; genus Bacillus; species Bacillus cereus group sp. N24. The sequence goes on along the minus strand of NZ_JAEHCA010000015.1, from coordinate 50,486 downwards.
ATGGCATATATCGCAACAAATCACCGCTTAAATCCAATTGTTCCAGTAAATGATCCGTTAGCAAACTGTTTATCAGTAACAGTGCCGCGCTGGGTAGACGTTTTACATTTCAATTTCTCGTATCATACAGAACATCATCTGTTCCCTGCTATGAGCTCTAAATACTATCCGTTAGTAAAAGAGAAGATTAAAGAAATGTGGCCGGAACGCTATCACGAAATGCCGATGACAAAAGCATTGGCAGCACTTTGGAATACACCACGTGTGTATTATCACGGAAGTGAATTAGTTGATCCGCATAGAGAACATTTCTACGGTTCTTTAGGAAATGGATTAGACCCTCATAATATTTCATATCGTGAGGAACATATAGAAGAAAAAGAGAGTATTAAAAAAGTAAATCAGTAAAAGTTGATATATTTTGCAGTGAAAAAGCAAGCCATCTCAGGCTTGCTTTTTTTTATAAAGAAACTTCTTTTTTATTCTTTGTATGGACTTGGATAGAGTTTGTCTCTTTGCGCTGTAATCGTTTTTCTAAAAGGTTAACAAAATAAGTAAATAGGAGAACGAGTACGAGATAATATAAACCAACGATTACATATGTATCTAATTGTTGGAAGTTACTTGCGGCAATTGATAAACCCGATCCCCATAATTCGGACAGTCCTACGTAAGCAACAAGTGAGGAATCTTTCAATCCAATAATAAATTGATTACCTAGAGGAGGAAGAGATAGACGAAATGCTTGTGGTAATATAATTCGGCGCATCGCCAAAGGGTAAGGCATGCCTAAAGAGCGAGCAGCTTCTAATTGTCCACGGTCAACGGATTGAATGGATCCACGGAAAATTTCGGTAATATATGCACCGTTATGAATTGCTAAAGCAATTGCTCCTGCCCAAAAAGGGGTGAACACAACAACAGATGTAATACCAAAATAGAGAATTGCGATTTGAACAATTAAAGGTGTACCACGAATAATGGCGATGTAGACATGAGCGATACTATTTAGAACTTTATTGTTAGAGATTCGAAAGAAAGCGAATAGTAATCCAATTAATGAGCCGAGTACTAGGGAAGTTAATGTTAATTGTAATGTGACAATAGTAGCTTTTAAGAGTGTGGGGTAGGTAGAGATAAAAATTTCAAACATGCGTTTCACCTCATAGTGTATAGATTTTAGTAGGGAATGAAATACCCCACATAAAAAGTGGGGCATGATTTATGGAATCTTTGAATAGTTAACTTACTTCGTTTTTGCCTCTTCTCCAAGAATATTACGACCAAACCATTTTTTACTAATCTTTTCGTACGTACCATCTTTAATGATTTCATCTAAAGCTTTATTTACTTTTTTAACCATTTCTTTATCATCTTTGCGAATAGCAATTCCCATTTCATCAAGATTTAATGGTTTTCCAGCTTCTTTTATATTTGATTTACCTTCTTTAATCATTCGAAGACCAACCATTTGATCAGTGATTACTGCGTCCACACGCCCAGGCTCTAAGTCCATAAGAGCGGTAATATCACTATCGTATTCTGTAATTTGATCTGTATGTTTTGAAACAAGAGTTTTAAAGGTACTAGCTTTTACAACACCAATTTTCTTTCCTTTCAAATCTTCTGGAGAAGAGATAGACGTATTCTTTTTAGCTACGAAAATCTGGGCACCAGAGCGATAATATGGGTTTGAGAAACTAACAGCTTTTAATCGTTCTTCTGTAATGGCCATACTTCCTAATATCGCATCATATTTTTTTGATTGTAGACCTTGAATTAGCGTTTCCCACGGATTTGTAATAGGAGCGGGTTTCATTCCCATCTTTTTCGCGAGCGCCTCACCTATTTCTACATCAAATCCGGCAAGTTTTCCGTCATTTTCTTTATAGTTAAAAGGTTTGTATAATCCACTCATCGCATAACGAAATTCCTTTTCACCATTTGATGAAGTAGTCGAGCTTTCCTTACTACAGGCTCCTAGTATGAAGGATGTACATAGTGTAATACTCGCAACAATGGTTAATAGTTTTCTTTTCATAAAACCCCTCCTATATATTGATCATACGGATGGTTTTAAGTATGTTATCGAGATATTTTATTTGGACAATTAGTTGTGCACCGTATGAATGTATTTCTTTACGTTTGAAATAGAAGTTACATTATAAAACGTTACGTAAAAATTGTTTTGCTCGTTCATGTGATGGAGCTGAAAAGAATTGCGCTGGTGGAGCATCCTCTACAATTTTTCCGTCATCCATAAAGATGACGCGATCAGCTACATCTCTTGCGAAATTCATTTCATGAGTAACAATAACCATTGTCATTCCTTCTTCAGCAAGTTCTTTCATAACTTGCAATACTTCTCCAACGAGTTCAGGGTCTAAGGCTGAGGTAGGTTCATCAAATAGCATAATTTTAGGATTCATAGCAAGAGCTCGTGCAATCGCAACGCGTTGTTTTTGACCACCTGAAAGTAGGTGAGGAGTTACATCCGCCTTATCTTGTAGGCCGACTTTTTGTAGGAGTTGATTCCCAACGTCCTTCGCGTCTGCTGTTTCCAATTTTTTTACGTGAATAGGTGCTTCTATGATGTTTTCTAGTGAGGTCATATGAGGAAAGAGGTTAAAGTGTTGAAAAACCATACCGACATTTTCACGGACTTTGTTTAAATTTGAATGCTTTGGATCAATTCGTTCACCTTGTAAGTGAATTTCACCTTCATCGTACATTTCTAAAAAGTTAAGACAACGAAGTAATGTACTTTTGCCGGAACCACTGGCACCGATTAAAACAACAACTTCTTTTTCTTTTACTTCTAAATCAATTCCTTTTAAAACATCAAGTGAGCCAAATGATTTTACTAGATTTCGAACTTGAATCATACAAAACCCCCAGTCAAAAATATATTTTACAAATGTTGCCCCTTATTTCTGTTATTAGTCATAAATTGTCAGAATCCTTTATTTTTTTCAGGGGGATTTAATATTCAAAGAAATAATGATTTTTAAAATCCCTATATCTTTCTATAACGAAAATATGGATAATAATATATAGGTAGTACTTATATTGCTTATAAGAAGGGGGAAAGAAGAGATGGGAAAAGAAAGAAAAACATTTTCCTTTGGCTTGCGTATACAGCTTATGTTATTTACTACAATTTTAGCTTTCATTACATATTCAACAAGTTTAATTTTCATTTACGTTATATATGATTATTTTCAAAGTTATGTAAGTCAAACTGTTTATAATATTATCGTTATGTTATTAGGTGTAGTATGGTCTGGAATTTTAGCGTATGGGGCAGCAATATTTTTAATTAAACCACTTCGAAAGTTGGAAGAAGCAGCAAGGAAAGCGGCTGAAGGTGATATTCGTGAAGATGTCCCATTGCCAAAGACCGATGATGAGATTAAATCTTTAAGTGTTGCATTTAATATGATGCTAGGGAACTTAAGGGGCATGGTAAAAAATATCGATACTACATTTTCGTATACAAATAATCAAGTTCAGCAAATTAGAAAACAAACAGGTGAAGCGACAAAGCAAGCACAAGGTGTGTCTGAAACCCTTGCGGAGATTTCTTCCGGTGCCGAGCAATCAGCAGCATCGATTCAAGCGATTGTTTCTACTGTTGATACAACGACTTCTATTGCAAATGAAGTAGAAGGAAAAGCAAAACAGTCTGACGAGTTGTCTTCAGAAATGGTTCAAGCTTTAGGACAAAGTACACGTGTCTTTACTTCTTTAATTCAAGGTATTCAAACATTGGCGAGAGAAAATGAAGATTCGATGGAAAATGTACAGAAATTAGAAGAGCGAATGAAACAAGTTGAACACATTGTTTCTGTTGTGAGTGAGATTGCTAGCCAAACAAATTTATTAGCACTCAACGCTTCTATTGAGGCAGCTCGTGCAGGGGAGCATGGAAGGGGCTTTGCGGTTGTAGCAGAAGAAGTACGTAAACTTGCTGATGAAAGTGATCATTCTGCAAGAAACATATCGCAGTTATTACGGAATATGCAAGATGAAGTACAGCAAGTCGCATTGAAAATGACAGAGCAGGTGAAGACAGCTAAAGAAGAGGCAAAACGCGGAGAAGCTACAGAATTAATTTTAAAAGAAATGTCATCAAGTGTTATGGAAGTAGCCGATGCAACTAAGCAAATTAGTAGTTATATGAATGAACAAGTGAATCACATTCATCAAACAGGAGCACAAACAAAGGCTGTAGCAGCAATTGCGGAAGAAACGTCAGCTGGCTCACAAGAAGTGGCACGTGTGACGTTGCAGCAGTCTAAAAATATGATAGCAATCGATCAATTATTAAAAGACTTAGAGAAGCAATCAGCGGATTTAAAACAAACAATTGAACGGTTTTCAATGTAAAAGAGAAGAACAGAATGTTGTTCTTCTCTTTTTTTAGCTAGATTTAATATCTACAGTTAAAAAGTATAAACTATGAACGTTTCCGCAACATTCTTTTCTGTCCCTTTCGGATGAAAATTATAGCGAGCTATAATATTAAAAGGGGTGTCTTTTATGAAAAAAGAAAAAAGACAACGATTAATTAAACAATTTGTAAAGGAGTATGAAATAGAGAAGCAAGAAAGATTAGTAGAATTGTTAGCAAAAAAAGATGTATTAGTAACACAAGCTACAGTTTCTCGAGATATTCGTGAGTTAAATTTAACGAAGGTACCTTCTCAAGAAGGATTAATGATATATAAATTTTTCTCAGAAGAGCATTTACAAACTGATATAAAGTTAAAGAAAAAATTACGAGAGGTTGTTGTAAAAATTGATTGTGTAGATCAATTAATGGTTATTAAAACATTACCCGGTAATGCACATGTTATTGGTGTTTTGTTTGATGAGCTAGATTGGAAAGAAAAAATAGGATGTGTATGTGGAAATGATACATGCCTTATCATTTCTCAGTCAAAATCAGATAGGGAGATTTTAGAAGAAAGGTTAAATTTAATTATTTAGATGCAAAATCCTGTTTTTAATAAAAATTAAAAACAGGATTTTTGTTTAAATACGGAAGTTAAATATTCAACATATATGCGTAAAATATGTATTTTTTTATTGGAAAATCGGGATGAAGTGTTATAAAAATACAAATTCATATGATATTAAAAAAATAACTTGTTTAATATTTCACAATGATAATGTGGATGCTTTCACAAAGATGAAGGCGCGTAGCATTTATTATGTACTTGTAAGACATCAAACATATTTAAAAGGAGGTACAACAAATGAAGCATCCGATACATGTTACTTCAGAGATTGGGGAATTACAAACAGTTTTATTAAAACGACCTGGTAAAGAAGTGGAAAACTTAACGCCAGATTATTTGCAACAATTATTATTTGACGATATTCCATACTTACCAATTATTCAAAAAGAGCATGATTATTTTGCACAAACATTACGCAATCGGGGTGTTGAAGTTCTTTATTTAGAAAAACTAGCTGCTGAGGCATTAGTAGATAAAAAACTTCGAGAAGAATTTGTTGATCGTATTTTAGAAGAAGGACAGGCTGACGTAAATGTTGCACATCAAACTTTAAAAGAATATTTACTTTCCTTTTCAAATGAAGAATTAATTCAAAAAATTATGGGTGGTGTACGGAAAAACGAGATTGAAACAAGTAAGAAGACACATTTATATGAATTAATGGAAGATCATTATCCGTTTTACTTAGACCCAATGCCTAATTTATATTTTACTCGTGATCCAGCAGCTAGCGTGGGCGATGGATTAACGATAAATAAGATGAGAGAACCGGCGCGTAGACGTGAATCATTATTCATGGAGTACATCATTAAATATCATCCAAGATTTGTAAATCACAATGTGCCAATTTGGCTAGATCGTGATTATAAGTTTCCAATTGAAGGTGGCGATGAGCTAATTTTAAATGAAGAAACAATTGCAATTGGAGTATCTGCCCGTACGTCAGCTAAAGCAATTGAACGTTTAGCTAAAAATCTTTTTAGCCGACAAAATAAAATTAAGAAAGTGTTAGCAATAGAAATTCCAAAATGCCGAGCATTTATGCATTTAGATACAGTGTTTACAATGGTTGATTATGACAAGTTTACAATTCACCCAGCCATTCAGGGGCCAAAAGGAAATATGAATATTTATATTTTAGAAAAAGGTCCAGATGTGGAAACTCTTAAAATTACACATCGTACTTCTTTAATGGAAGCATTAAAAGAGGTATTAGGTTTAAGTGAATTAGTTCTTATTCCTTGTGGAGGAGGAGATGCAATTGCTTCTGCTCGTGAACAATGGAATGACGGTTCTAATACATTAGCAATTGCGCCAGGTGTAGTTGTTACATATGATCGCAACTATGTATCCAATACGTTATTAAGGGAACATGGTATAGAAGTCATTGAGGTGCTAAGTTCGGAATTATCTCGTGGTCGTGGGGGTCCACGTTGCATGAGTATGCCAATTGTTCGTAAAGATATTTAGTATAAATAACGGAGAAAGTAGGGATGAAGTATGTTAATGACTAGAACAAATTTAAAAGGAAGAAGTTTTCTAGCTGAAAAAGATTTTACACAAGAGGAATTATTATATTTTCTAGATTTAGCAGCAGAATTAAAAGAGAAAAAGAAAAACGGTGTCCCACATCATTATTTAGAAGGTAAAAATGTAGCGCTATTATTTGAAAAAACCTCTACTCGTACGCGATGTGCATTTACAGTAGCATGTACAGATTTGGGGGCGAACCCTGAATATTTAGGGAAAGGTGATATTCAGCTTGGGAAAAAAGAATCCGTAGAGGATACAGCAAAAGTGTTAGGACGCATGTTTGACGGAATTGAGTTTCGTGGATTTAATCATGAAACCGTAGAATCTTTAGCACAAAATTCTGGTGTGCCGGTTTGGAATGGATTAACAGATATGTGGCATCCAACACAAACACTTGCAGATTTATTAACAATTAGAGAACATGTAGGGAAATTAAAAAATGTGAAGCTCGTTTACGTTGGAGATGGACGAAATAATGTTGCTAATAGCTTACTAGTTGGTGGAGCGATCGTTGGAATGGATGTACGTATTTGTACACCGGAATCTTTATGGCCAGAGCAAGAAGTAATTGATTTAGCAAAAAAATATAATGAACAGGTAATGATAACAAGTAATGTGGAAGAAGCTGTTGCGAATGCAGATGTAATTTATACAGATGTATGGGTGTCTATGGGGGAAGAAGAAAAATTTGCTGAACGTGTTGAGTTATTGAAACCTTATCAAGTAAATATGAAAATGATTAAAGAAACAGGGAATGAAAACGTGATTTTCTTACATTGTTTACCCGCATTCCATGATGTGGAAACGATGTATGGTGAGGAAGTTTATGAGAAATATGGGCTGAGAGAAATGGAGGTAACTGACGAAGTATTCCGCAGTAAACATTCAAAAGTATTTGATCAGGCTGAAAATAGAATGCATACAATTAAAGCGGTTATGGCAGCTACTTTAGGAAACATGGAGTAAAGAAGAAAGGGAGTCTTCCTTTCTTCTTTCTCCTCCTTTAGACACTATCATTCACTATTGCTTTCGTATTGTTATTGCAATTAAAGAGAGGTGAGTGGAATGGGTGAAGATAAGAAATTAGGGTTGTTTACATTAACGGCGCTTGTAGTGGGGTCTATGATTGGCGGTGGAGCATTTAATTTAGCAAGTGATATGGCAAAAGATGCTGGTGCTGGAGCCATTGTTATTGGTTGGGTTATAACAGGAATTGGGATGATTGCGCTTGGATTATCTTTTCAAAATCTAACTGTAAAGCGGCCAGATTTAGATGGTGGTATTTTTAGTTATGCAAAAGCAGGATTTGGTAATTTTATGGGGTTTAATAGTGCGTGGGGATATTGGCTATCTGCCTGGCTTGGTAATGTAGCTTACGGCACATTATTGTTTTCTTCATTAGGTTATTTCTTCCCAATCTTTGAAGGCGGTCAAAATGTAGCATCCATTATTGGTGCAAGCGTATTATTATGGTGTGTTCACATGTTAATTTTACGTGGAGTTCAATCAGCAGCACTTGTGAATTTAGTAACTACAATCGCAAAATTAGTACCTGTATTTGTATTTATTGTCATAGGAATCTTCGCATTTCATATTGATACGTTCCTAGATGGATTTTGGGGACAAACTGGTTCTTTTTCATGGGGAGCAGTTGGCAGCCAAGTTAAAAGTACAATGCTTGTAACTTTATGGGTGTTCATTGGGGTAGAAGGGGCTGTTGTTTTATCTAGTCGAGCAAAAAATAGAAGTGATGTAGGGAAAGCAACTGTTATTGGCTTAATTGGTACACTCATCATTTACATTTTAATTACATTACTGTCTCTTGGACTTATGCAGCAAGCAGATATTGCTAATTTAAAAAATCCGTCTATGGCTTATTTATTTGAAAGTGTTGTTGGAAAATGGGGTGCTATCTTTATTAATTTAGGTTTAGTTATCTCTGTATTAGGTGCTTGGTTAGGTTGGACTTTACTCGCATCTGAAATTCCGTATTTGGCGGCTAAAGACGGAGTATTTCCAAAATGGTTTGCAAAAGAAAATAAAAATAAAGCTCCAATAAATTCATTATGGATAACAAATGGCTTAATTCAAATGTTCTTATTAACATTCGTCGTTTCCGATCAGGCGTATAACTTTGCATTCTCGTTAGCATCTTCAGCTATTTTAATCCCATATGCTTTTTCAGCATTTTATCAACTGAAGCATAGCTTAAAGTCTGAAGAAGCGGATCGGAATAAAAATATAATAATTGGTTTGATAGCAAGTATGTACGGTGTGTGGTTAGTTTATGCAGCTGGTTTAGAGTATTTATTATTAACAATGACTTTATATGCGCCAGGTATTTTTATTTTTTACAATGTTCAAAGGCAAAAGAGTTCGAAGCAAATATTTACTCGAGTGGAATTAGCATCATCGGTAGCAATTGGTGCTTTAGCATTCTTTGCGATTTATGGATTAATTACAGGCAGTATTACTTTATAAAACGTTGTGAAATCGAAATCAACTGGAGGGCTGAAATATGGTACGAAGAAAAATTGTAGTTGCACTAGGGGGAAATGCGATACAGTCTGGAAAAGCTACTGCAGGGGCACAGCAAGAAGCGTTAGAAAAAACAGCGGAACAACTTGTGAAAATAATGGAAAATGATGTAGATATAGTAATTGCGCATGGAAATGGCCCACAAGTGGGGAATATTTTATTACAGCAAAAAGCTGCAGAAACGGAAAAGACACCTGCAATGCCATTAGATACTTGTGGTGCAATGAGCCAAGGGATGATTGGATATTGGATGGAAAATGCGATTGAAAAGGCATTGAAAAAGCGGAATATAAAAAAAGACGTAGCGACGGTTATAACACGCGTTGTCGTGGATGAAAAAGATGAGGCATTTAAAAATCCAACTAAACCAATTGGTCCTTTTTATACAGAAGAAGAGGCCAGAAGATTAATGGAAGAAACAAAAGCAGTGTTTAAAGAGGATGCTGGCAGAGGGTGGAGACGTGTTGTTCCATCACCGAAGCCTGTAAGCATTCATGAACATAAAGTAATTAATTCTTTAGTTGAGGATGGAAATATAGTGATAGCTGTTGGTGGTGGTGGAATTCCAGTAATTGATTCCGAAGAAGGGTTAAAAGGAACTGAAGCGGTTATCGATAAAGATTTCGCTGCGCAGAAATTAGCTGAATTAGTAGATGCCGATACGCTTGTAATTTTAACTGCAGTTGATCATGTGTATGTAAATTATAATCAACTGAATCAAAAGAAATTAGAGCATGTCACAGTGAATCAATTAGAAGAATACATGGAAGAACAACAATTTGCTGCGGGAAGTATGCTTCCAAAAATTGAAGCTGCTATTAATTTTGTTAATACAAATCCAAAAAGAAAAACAATTATTACGTCTTTAGAAAAAGTATATGAAGCACTAGAAGAAAAAGCTGGTACTATTATTTCTAAACAGAATGTATGCATGTATGTTTAAATAATTATGTACGCTATTTATTAGTAAAAAAAGAATGGAGTTAGTAACTTCATTCTTTTTATGTATTAATATTTTTTGTACTCATTGTTCATAAAGTTTTCATGATGAAATCTGAATATATAAGTTAGTTATGATAAAATTTAATTTGAATACGCTTTCTTGATTTTTCGCTCCAACATACAGCAAGAGAGAGGGAATTTTATGAATAGACGGAACGTAGTTAAAGATTTAAAGCAATTTGAATTATTTGCTCATTTAACAGAAAAGAAATTGAAAGGTTTGACGGAGTTTGTCTATTGGCGAACTTATAAAAAGGGTCAATTTTTATTTTTAGAAGGGGATTCAAGAGAAAGAATTTACTTCATGTTAGATGGTTTTGTAAAGTTAGAGCGGGTAAATCAAAGTGGGAATTTATTATATGATGACTATGTAAAGCGGTATTCTATTTTTCCTTATGGTGGTATGTTTACAGACAGAGGATATAACTATACGGCAGAAGCCATGACAGATGTAGAGGTATATTATATTCCGACAGTAATTTTTGAAGATATGGTGAAATCTAGTAGGACGCAATTAATGTACGTTGTTCAGCAATTATCATCAATATTAAAACTAAACGAAAATCGAGTGCAAAACATTACAATTCCTAATGCACAAGATCGAGTCATTCAAACATTAAATTATTTAATGCAAGATTTAGGAGAACAGAGTGGCGAAACGATTGTAATTTCCTGCCCACTTACAACAATTGAAATATCGAAAATATCTGGTACGTCTCGAGAGACGGTTAGCGGCGTATTAAAACAATTAAAAAATGATAGTATTGTTACAATTCTGGATAAAAAAATTACAATACATAATCCAACATATTTTGAGGAAATCTCTATGTGAAAATTGCATATGGATTTTCTAATTCATACTGTATATTAATAAAGTTCTTTATATATTTATAAGGAACTTTTTTACGTTATCCTCTATAAAAAGATTGTATAGCATGGTAATAATAGCTAAAATCGATAATAAAAAAGTAAGGGGAAGGAGAGAAAGAATGGTCCGAATTGAGTATGATCGATTAGTAGCTATTTGTTACAGTATAGGGGTTTTGTTACTATTAAAAATTCCAAACGATAATGAATTAATTGGGGAAAAACTATTCAATTTCTATAATGTTCCGGCATATACATATATTTATATGGATTATAAAGTCTCAAATATAGTAATCGTTTCTTTCATACTACATGTAATTGCATTTATATTATTTGTAAAATGGTTAGTAAAAAAGAAAAGTACATTTAGACCAATGAATAAGATAAAAGTAGTAGGCATTAGTATTTTGATTTTAATGATGCCGTTTATGCTAAATAACATCCTCCAGACATTGAATAAAACATGGTACTACGCAGGAAAAACAGGGGTAGAGGCGATAGAATATAAAAAAGAAGATAGTCAATGTAGAATGGAGAAAAATGGGGGGGATATTGAACAAAAGTGCATTGTTACTTTAAAAAATTATCGTAATCATTCACAAGCATTAAAAATTGTTTTATATGATAATGCAACAGAGACTTCCAAAAGTTATCCAGTACCGAAACCAGTCTATTTACAAAAACATGAGACAAAGCAATTCGAATTTCAAATTCCTGTTGCTTATAATAGCGGTATTGAGAAAGATAAAGTACCAAATATAAAATTATATTCATTGCATAAAAATGATGAGAAATACAATTAATCCGTAATTGAAAGTTTATGAGTAGGAGCAATAATTTGAAAAGATATAGAAAATCAACTTGAATCATCCAACATGCTGCGAGGTAACGGCATATTGGATGATTTTTTATTTTATCCCCTTTTTTACGTATGAAAGGGTGGGATACTTTGTTGAAAACGAAAAACATTGTAAGGATCATATATGGTTTTCACTTTACGTAATCTGTGAAAGTTAGAGCCATAATAACTAGTTTGCCAATTTTTAATGTCGATATCGGGCCAATTGACATAATCACCTAGTGTATAAGGATCTAAGCTTTCTCTTAAATCTTTAACCCAGCGTATATTTCGATTTTCTTCATCATCGCATTTCCAAGAGGTAATGTATTCTTGCGCAATAATTGCTTTGCGATGGAAATAAGCTGTTTCAGTAGGCGAAATATTTTCCACAGCACCTACGAGCGATTGGTGCCAAATACTCGCATCTTTATTTGGTGCATGAGAAAGAAAATATTGCATAATCTGAATGCCTTTAAGAGGGATAGGTTTATATACGTAGGAACCGGAGCGCTTGAAGTTTTCGGGGATGTTACCACTGTTAAAAAATTCAACAGCCTTTATATAAGGAACTTCATCTATAAAGAGAGAGGGGGTACCGGTTTCAAGAAGTGGTGATAATAAGGAATGGAGTTCAGAGGGAGAGCCAACAAACTCACCTTGCGCTTCAATTTTATTTTGCTGCTTTGCGAATAATTCAATTGATGAAGTGAGACGTTCATCTATATAAGGCGCCCAGTTTTGCCAAGCTTGAAATGCAGCGATAAAATCTTCCCATTCCCATGTGATGGAGAAGATTGATACATTTTTTATAGGATGTACTCGAAAAGTTAAAGAAGTAACAATTCCGAAGTTTCCACCACCACCGCCGCGGCACGCCCAAAACAAGTTAGGGTTTTCTTGTTCGTTTGCACGAATGATTTTTGCGCCCAATTTACCGCATGCTTGTACCATTTCAAATTCTACTAATTGATCACATGTTAATCCAAATAAGCGTGAAAGCATACCGATACCACCACCAAGTGTTAATCCAACAATTCCAACACTTGCACTTGTACCAGCCGGTATTGTAACACCATAATTCCAAAGTTCTTTATAAACCGTACCAAGATTTGCACCAGCTTCAATTGTTGCTGTTAATTTATTTGTATTAACAGTAATGCGATGCATTTCACTCACATCAATAATAAGCCCTCTATTTAAAAGAGAAAAATTTTCATAGCTATGACGTCCGCTTCTTAAGCGAAATGGTATATGACGTTCACGTGCCCATTTTAAGGCATTACACACATCATTTTTATTTTGGCAAAAAATAATAATACAAGGGAGTTTTGGAATACTTAAATTTAAATTCATTCGGGCTACGTCATAGTCAGGATCTGAGGGAACAACGATACGACCTGTTAATTTTGTTTGTTTCAATTTATCACTCCTTTCTAAAATAAGCAGTGCTTTTTATTAATATATGAAAAGCGTATGTAACGTGCGTGGACAAGAGCAGGTAAGAATGAGATTTACCTTTGTGAGAAATAAATAAAGTGAAACTTTAATCAGTGGGAGTTTTGTTCCTCCCCCACTGATTATTAGTCTTCACCAATCGGACTTTAACGGGCAGCCCGATCCCCACCGAACTTCTTTGCTTTCGCTGAATTTTGAGGTGGGGTTCTTACTGCCCAGCCAATAGCGGGATAAAGCATAAGAATAAGGAATCTACATAGAGTTCAATGAAAACAGTTGCAAACTATTCATATTTTGTTATGATAGTGTTACGAAAACGTTTGCATAAAATTTCCGATGGGATGCAAAAGGAGAGAATGACTATGAATAAGACATGGTGGAAAGAAGCAGTTGCTTATCAAATTTATCCACGAAGCTTTATGGATTCAAATGGTGATGGTATTGGAGATTTACAAGGTATTATTGCAAAGCTGGATTATTTAAAAGATTTAGGTATAGATGTAATTTGGATTTGTCCAATGTATAAGTCGCCTAATGATGATAATGGTTATGATATTAGTGATTATCAAGATATTATGGATGAGTTTGGTACAATGGCAGATTTTGATGCTTTATTAGATGAAGTTCATAAGCGTGACATGAAGCTTATTATTGATTTAGTTATTAATCATACGAGTGATGAACATCCATGGTTTATTGAATCTCGTTCATCTAAAGACAATCCGAAGCGTGATTGGTACATTTGGCATGATGGTAAAGATGGTGCGGAACCAAACAACTGGGAAAGTATTTTTAATGGTTCGGCATGGGAATATGATGAAGTAACAGAACAATATTATTTACATTTATTCTCACGTAAACAACCAGATTTAAACTGGGAGAATAAAGAAGTTCGTGAAGTGTTATACAATACAGTTAATTGGTGGCTTGATAAGGGAATTGATGGTTTCCGTGTTGATGCAATTAGCCATATTAAAAAAGAAGATGGCTTCAACGATATGCCAAATCCAAAAGAATTAAAGTATGTACCATCTTTTGATAAACATATGAATGTGGATGGTATTCAACCTTTATTAGAAGAGTTAAAAGAAAATACATTTTCTAAGTACGATATTATGACTGTTGGTGAAGCGAATGGCGTTAAGATTGAAGATGCTGAGCTTTGGGTTGGAGAAGAGCAAGGTAAATTCAATATGGTATTCCAGTTTGAACATTTAAGCTTATGGGATGCAGAAAAGAAGAAAGATCTTGATGTTGTAGGATTGAAAAAGGTATTAACGAAATGGCAAAAAGGATTAGAGAATAAAGGATGGAATGCTTTATATATCGAGAATCACGATAAGCCACGTATCGTTTCAACGTGGGGAGATGATAAACAATATTGGCGTGAAAGTGCAACAGCTCTAGGATCGATGTATTTCTTTATGCACGGTACACCGTTTATTTATCAAGGACAAGAAATTGGTATGACAAATGTTCAGTTACCAAATATTGAAGATTACGATGATGTAGCAATTAAAAATTTATATCGAGAGAAAATTGCAGAAGGCGTATCACATCAAGATATGATGGAAATTATATGGGCTTCTTGCCGTGATAATTCACGTACACCTATGCAGTGGAACGATGAGATGAATGCTGGTTTCACAACAAGTGCACCTTGGTTTGGCATGAATCCAAATTACAAAGAAATTAATGTTGAAAAGCAAAAAAATGACGAAAAGTCTATTTTCAATTTCTATAAGACAATGATTGCCTTGAAAAAAGAGCACGATGTATTGAATTATGGTACGTACGATTTACTTTTAGAGGACGATCCACAAATTTATGCATATACACGTACGTTACAGGATGAAAAAGTCATTGTAATTAGTAATATCTCAAAAGAGGAAGCTGTGTATAATGAGCCTTTATTCGCACTAGAACGCAAACGTTTGCTTTTAAATAACTATGAAGTTGCGGAACATGAACAATTAACTACAATCACGTTAAAACCTTATGAAACAAGGGTTTATCGCATTTCATAATAAAAAAGGATGCTCCTTGAGCATCTTTTTTTATGAAAAAAAATAAATTTCTATTGCAATGTGAAAACGCTTTTATTAAAATAGATTTATGAAAACGGTTGCGTAACAAAAAAAGATAAAGCAATATGAGGAATCGTTTTCATAAGAGAAACAGAAATTATAATTTAAATCATTATGTTGTTATAAATAAAGGGGAGGAAGAACAGATGAAAATTACGTCTTTTGATTTTTGGCAAAAGTTCGGGAAAGCATTATTAGTTGTTGTAGCTGTAATGCCAGCAGCTGGTTTAATGATTTCCATCGGTAAGCTAATTGGAATGTCTGCTGGGGATATTAACGCAGTTCATACTATTGCTCGTGTAATGGAAGACATCGGTTGGGCAATTATTACAAATTTACACATTTTATTTGCAGTAGCAATTGGGGGATCTTGGGCGAAGGATCGCGCAGGTGGTGCATTTGCAGCACTATTAGCATTCGTCTTAACAAATCGAATTACAGGAGCAATATTTGGCGTAAACGCTCAAATGTTAGCGGATTCAAAAGCGACAGTTTCTTCAGTATTAGCAGGAGATTTAGTTGTAAAAGATTACTTTACTTCTGTACTTGGTGCACCAGCATTAAACATGGGAGTTTTCGTAGGGATTATCACTGGGTTCTTAGGAGCTACTTTATATAACAAATACTATAACTATAATAAACTGCCACAGGCATTAGCATTCTTTAATGGAAAACGATTCGTACCATTCGTTGTAATTGTTTGGTCTACAGTCACTGCGATTGTATTATCACTTTTATGGCCATTTATCCAAAGTGGATTAAATGAATTTGGTCGCTGGATTGCAGCATCTAAAGATAGTGCGCCAGTTGTTGCGCCATTTGTATATGGAACGTTAGAACGTTTATTATTACCATTCGGATTACATCATATGTTAACGATTCCGATGAATTACACAGAGCTAGGCGGAACATATACGATGTTAACTGGCTCAAAAGTTGGACAAATTGTAGCAGGACAAGATCCATTATGGCTTGCATGGATTACAGACTTAAATAATTTATTAGCAAGTGGAGATACGAAAGCATATAACGATTTATTAAATAACGTTGTACCAGCTCGTTTCAAAGCTGGACAAGTTATCGGCTCAACAGCAGCGTTAATGGGGATTGCTTTTGCGATGTTCCGTAATGTTGATAAAGAAAAACGTGCAAAATATAAACCAATGTTCTTATCAGCAGCATTAGCAGTATTTTTAACAGGTGTAACAGAACCAATTGAATTCATGTTCATGTTTATTGCACCAGTACTATATGTTGTATATGCTATTACAACAGGACTTGCATTTGCATTAGCAGATTTAATCAACTTACGTGTTCACGCATTTGGATTTATTGAGTTAATTACTCGTACACCGATGATGGTTAATGCAGGACTAACAAGAGATTTAATCAATTTCGTTATCGTTTCATTAGTATTCTTCGGTCTTAACTTTACATTATTCAATTTCTTAATTAAAAAGTTCAATTTACCAACACCAGGACGTGCAGGTAACTATATTGATAATGAAGATGAGTCATCAGAAGGAACAGGAAATGTACAAGATGGTTCATTAGCAACAAAAGTTATTGATTTATTAGGTGGAAAAGAAAATATTGCTGACGTAGATGCTTGTATGACGCGTTTACGTGTAACAGTAAAAGATTTAGATGTTGTTGCACCAGAAGCGCAGTGGAAACAAAATGGTGCTTTAGGACTAATCGTAAAAGATAAAGGTGTACAAGCAGTATATGGTCCGAAAGCTGACGTATTAAAGTCAGACATTCAAGATATGTTAGGTGCGTAATAATATGAAATTGCTAACTTTAAACTGTCACTCTTGGCAAGAAGAGAATCAAATGGAAAAGATAAAATATCTTGCTAAAGTCATTCAAGAAGAAGAATACGATGTCATCGCATTGCAAGAAGTCAGTCAGTCGATACAAGCTGAAAATGTATGCGGTAACAAGAAAAAAGATAATTTTGGACTTTTACTATTAGAAGAGTTAAAAGCGTTACATGTAAAAGATTACAATATTACTTGGGATTTCTCTCATATTGGTTATGATGTGTACGAAGAAGGATTAGCGATTATAACAAAGCATACTATTATAAAAGAAGATACGTTCTTTATATCAGAAAATAAAGATACAACGTATTGGAAAACACGTAAAATTGTAAGTGCAACAATTGCTTATAATGGTAAGGATATAACGTTTTATTCTTGCCATCTAGGTTGGTGGAATGATGAAGAAGAATCATTCCAAGGTCAAGTCGATCGTTTGATGGAGCGTGTAGATAGCAATGAGCTTTCCTTCTTAATGGGGGATTTTAATAATAATGCTCGTTTGCAGGGTGAAGGTTATGAATATTTGATGCAAAAAGGTTTGTACGACACATACGAACTAGCGATAGAGAAGGATGAAGGAACAACTGTCCAAGGCGAGATTGCTGGTTGGGATGAGAATAAACATAATTTGCGAATCGATTTAATAGTGTGTAACCAAAGTAAAAGAGTTCGTTCTTCAAAAGTTATTTTTAATGGTACAAACCGAAATGTAATTTCAGATCATTTCGGTGTAGAGGTTCAATTAGATATATAATAGAAGAAATCCTCACAGGTAATAAAAGCTGTGAGGATTTTTTTTAGGAATACAAGTATTTCCAAGAGAAAATACTTGTATTTTTTATGACATTTCCTATATATTTGTTATTATTGAATGTAAAACTAATTTGGTCATTTTGTATGCATACTTTTTTTACTTCGTTATATAATGAAGTAAGTGAAATATTTAATGGAAAAAATAGTGTGTTTTCGTTTAATCCACGATGTAGAAAGTGATATAATTGCAAAATGTATGTATCATTTTCTAAAGAAGGAAAAATATATAATTAGGTGATAACTTCTATGAAACAAATTTGGCGTATTTATAAGACAGATTTACGGAATGTAGCTAAACATTGGGCTGCAATTGTTATTGTTTTAGGGTTAATGATTTTACCATCGTTATATGCATGGTTTAACATTAAAGCTTCTTGGGATCCATATGGAAATACAAAAGAAGTTCCCATTGCAGTTTCTAACCAAGATGCAGGCTCTAATTTAAGAGGGAAAGATATCAATATCGGGGACGAGATTGTAGATTCTCTTAAGAAAAACAAAAATCTTGGCTGGAAATTTGTAGATGAAAAACAAGCAATTTACGGAGTTGAACGCGGGGATTACTATGCAAGTATTACAATTCCAAAAGACTTCTCTGAAAAGATTGCAACTGTTCTGGATGAAAATCCACAGAAACCAGAACTTGATTACTATGTAAATGAAAAGGTAAATGCGATTGCACCGAAAATTACAGCAAAAGGTGCATCAGGTATTACAGAAGAAATTAGTAAAAACTTTGTTAAAACAGCGAATGGTGAGATTTTTAAAATTTTCAATGACCTTGGAATCGATTTAGAAACAAACTTACCAAGCATCGAGAAAGTAAAAGATCTTGTATTTAAGTTAGAAGCGCAGTTCCCAGAAATGAATACACTTATGGATAAGGCGTTAGATGATGCGACTCGAGCAGAGGATATTGTGAAAGTGGCGCAAAAAGATTTACCTGTTGTTGAGAGTGTCATAAATGATGGACAGGAAGCATTGGTGAATTTAGATAAGTTCTTTGCAAGACAAGATCAAACATTAAAAAATGCTCCAGGGAAGATAAGAAATGATTTAGTAGTAGCACAAGGTGTTATGGATAGTGCAGCTGCATTTACCGACTTTTTAATGAATCCAGGTGTAGAATTAAATATTCCTGACTTGTCTGGAATGAATGGATTACCTGAATTCCCAGCGAGACCGGATCTTTCTAAGTTGAATAGTGATGGTTATAAGAGTATAGCGCAAAGTATTAATCAAACAGTAAATAATGTTTTAAGTTCATCACGTGCAGGAACAGCTTATGGGAAAAGTGTTTTAAATGGCTTACAAAATGGCCAATTTGACCCTGAACAAGCAAAGAAAGATTTAAATGCGGTATCAGATCGATTGCAAACTGGTACAGATGGTATTTCATATCTTATTAATTTCTTTACTGAACTTCAAAACTCAGCGACGACTGATTTTGGAATTAGCTTTTTCAAAGGGCGAGTGGATCACTTAACTAATGTTAAAAAAGGTATGGAAAATGCAAATAATGGTATTAAAGATATTGTAAATGTTATCGGTACAGGACAAGAAGTAAAGAAAGATGTTACAGATGTAGCGAATCAAAAATTAGATGCAGCAAATTCATTGATTGATCAAGCGGAAAAAGATTACAATGAAACATTTGTAGCAGATTATAAAAAAGCAGTTAGCACAGTAGATCAAGCTAAAGTTGATGCAAATGCAGCATATGACAATGCAAAAGCAGATTACGATAAAGCAAAAAATGGCCTTGAAGGTGCAAAAGCAGATTTACAAAAAGCGAAAGAAGATGTACAAAATAGAGGTGTTAACGGTTTAGATTCAACGAAAGTAGCTTTAAATAGTTTAAATGGTCAATTCCAATCTGGAATCGGTTTAATTGATGATATGATTCCTGTTCTAGAAAGCACAAATAAGGTTTTAGCTGATGTAAATAGTGATAAAAACCTTAATAATGGAATTGCAAAGTTAAATAAAGCGAAAAGTAGTCTGCAAAAAGGTGTAGATGCAACGAATAAGGGAATTACACTTCTTAACAATGGACAGAAACCTACAAAAGATGTAATTGAAAGTATTAACAACGCTGCGAAGGGCGGGTCAACTCAATTAACAGATGTATTATCTACGTACGATTCAGAAATTGTACCTAATTTCAATACAGCAATTGCTCGTACAAAAGAGATGTCGAAAAATACAACTCAAATTTTAAACGATGCAGACAAAAAGCTTCCAGATGTGAAGAAATTACTAGAAGATTCATCAAAAGGCTTAGTAGACGGTAGAAAGAAATTAGCAGACATTAAAGCCGAAATGCCGGAGACTGAGAAAAAGATTAAAGAATTAGCAGATAAAATTCGTGATTTTGAATCTGAAGAAGATTTAAAAGACATCATACGCCTATTGAAAAATGATGTTGAAAAGCAAAGTGATTACTTTGCAAATCCAGTAAATTTAAAAGAGAATAAATTATTTGCGATGCCGAACTACGGTTCAGCGATGTCACCATTCTATACAGTGCTTGCATTATGGGTAGGCGCATTATTAATGGTTTCATTATTAACAGTAGAAGTACATGAAGAGGGCGCAAATTATAAGAGCCATGAAGTTTACTTCGGACGTTTATTAACATTCTTAACGATAGGTCTTTCACAAGCGTTTATCGTATCAATGGGAGATATATTCTTACTCGGTACGTACGTAGTCGATAAATTCTGGTTTGTGTTATTTAGTTTATTTATTGGTGGAGTCTTCGTTTGTATCGTATACTCACTCGTTTCTATTTTCGGAAACGTTGGGAAATCGATGGCGATCATTTTACTTGTACTGCAAGTAGCAGGGTCGGGCGGAACATTCCCAATTCAAATGACACCGGCGTTCTTCCAAGCACTTTATCCGTTCTTACCATTCACGTATGCAATTAGTGCAATTCGTGAAACAGTGGGTGGAATGCTTTGGGATATCGTAACGAGAGATTTACTTGTACTAAGTGCTTTCGTAGTAGTTATGATTGTTGCTGCATTATTACTGAAAACACCAATTAATAAATCAAGTGAAAAATTCGTTGAGAATGCAAAAGGAAGTAAAATCATTCACTAAAAAAAGGTTCCTACCTCCGGTAGGAACCTTTTTGTTTAATCAAATTTTAATTTCTTTAATGCTTCTGCGAACGGGTTATTTAATGGTTCTTCTTCTTTGTTCTGTTGTTTCATATATTTTTGAACGTCACGCTTATCAGCTTTGTTTCCAGATTCTTTTTTACGTCGCTCCTGGAATGTCGATAATTTTTCGCGATAGCCACATTTACATGCAAAGATTTGACCTTCACCCTCACCACGTAGTTCTAGTTTCTTCTTACATTGTGGACAACGAGCGTTTGTTGTACGAGATACATTTTTACGATGACCACATTCACGGTCTTGGCAAACGAGCATTTTTCCTTTTTTGCCGTTTACTTCTAGCATTGGTTTACCACAGTCTGGACAAGACTTCGTTGAAATGTTGTCATGTTTATATTTTTTATCACTTGATTTAATTTCAGAAACAATTTCTTTCGTATAGTTCTTCATTTCAGAAATGAAGACTTCTTTTTTCAGTTTACCCTTTGCGATAGCCTCAAGTTTTTGTTCCCATTCACCAGTTAGTGTAGGAGATTTTAACTCTTCTGGTACTAAATCAAGTAACTGACGGCCTTTTGATGTAATGTGAATATCTTTACCACGCTTTTCAAGTAAAAATGAATTGAAGAGTTTGTCGATAATATCTGCACGTGTCGCTACAGTGCCTAATCCACCAGTCGATTTTAACGTATCAGCAAGTTGTTTATTTTGCGTATCCATATATTTTGTAGGATTCTCCATTGCTGAAAGTAAAGTCGCTTCATTAAATCGTGCAGGAGGCTTTGTTTGACCTGATGTTTGCATAATTAACTTTACAGCTAATGTATCACCTTTTTCAATGTGAGGTAGAAGCTGCTCTTTTACGTCATCAGTTACATCATCGTCTTCAAAGCGATTTTCGTATACTTCTTTCCAACCAGCGTGTAAAACCGTTTTTCCGCGTGCAATGAACGTTTCATTACCAACTTTTGTGCGTAACGTTAGTTGCTCGTATTCGAATGCAGGGAATAAAACAGCTAAGAAACGTTTCACAACTAAATCATAAATTTTACGCTCTTTATCTGTAAAGGATGAGAAGTTAACGTATCCTTCTGTTGGAATAATTGCGTGATGATCGCTTACTTTACTATCATCAACAAATGATTTATTAGGCTTAATTGGCTTTTGTAGTACTTTATGTGCTAACGGACGATATTCCCCGACACCGCACGCTTTTAGACGTTCTGGAAGTGTTCCAACGATATCAGATGAAATGTAGCGTGAATCTGTACGAGGATACGTTAACACTTTATGTTGTTCATATAATTTCTGCATAATGTTTAATGTTTCTTTAGCAGAGTAACCAAACTTTTTATTTGCATCACGTTGTAATTCAGTTAAATCGTAAAGACCAGGAGAGAATGACTTCTTCTGTTTTTTATCAATTTCCACAACAGTGGCATTTTGTTTATCTAGATTTTTTACAATACCATCAATTTTTTCTTTATTAAAACTACGGCTATTACCGTTTGCATCTTGCCAAGTTAGTTTTAACTTATCAGTTGTTTGAGCTTCGATACCGTAGTAAGTTTGAGCTTTGAAGTTTTTTATTTCATCTTCACGACTAGCGATCATAGCAACAGTAGGCGTTTGTACACGACCGCAATTTAGTTGAGCGTTAAAGCGAGTTGTTAAAGCTCGAGTCGCGTTAAGGCCGATATACCAGTCAGCTTCTGAACGTGCAACTGCTGAAGCGTATAAATTGTCATATGCCTTACCTGGTTTTAAATTTGCAAAACCATCTTTAATTGCTTTATCGGTTACAGAAGAAATCCATAAACGTTTAATTGGTTTATTCAACTTAACTTTATCGATAATCCAGCGTGCGACTAATTCGCCTTCACGACCTGCGTCTGTAGCGACAATAATTTCATTTACATCTTTTCTAAGTAGCTGGCTTTTCACAGCATTAAACTGTTTACCAGTTTGTTTAATAACCGTTAATTTCAAACGCTCCGGTAGCATCGGTAAGTCTTCTAAATTCCACTTTTTATATTTCACATCATAGCTTTCTGGATCTGCTAATGTAACGAGATGACCTAAAGCCCAAGTTACAATATATTTACTACCTTCAAGATAACCGTTTCCTTTTTTATCACACTTCAGTACACGAGCAATATCTCGCGCAACGGAAGGTTTTTCAGCGATTACAACGCTTTTTGACATATTAAAAACATCCTTTCAAATTTCCATAAGTTAAATATAGCATACATTTTCTTGAGATTCAGTTTCGCTCGAGGTTTGAGCTGTTTTAGTGGAATGAACAAAACTCCCACTGATTAAAGTTTCACTTTATACGGAAAAGTAAAGAACTTGTTATTTTACTAGAATAAGAGTAGACTTTGAAGTAGATGAATAAGAAACACATGGGAGTTTGTGGATGCAAACTGAGAGTATGACTAATCCGTCATTGACCATTTGAACCTGTTGGATAATGCCAGCGTAGGGAGAGTGTAAAAGCACATGTTCAGGCACTTTGCATACGCGCAAAGTGCCTTTTTGTGTATCTCCCATCATTATAGTTAGGAGATGAAAAGGATGAATATGAAAGAAATTAGTAAAGTAGTGGATTTAGTGAGGGAATCTAATCCGCTCGTTCATAATATTACAAATGTTGTTGTAACAAACTTTACAGCGAACGGTTTGTTAGCACTAGGGGCATCGCCTGTAATGGCGTATGCAAAAGAAGAAGTAGCAGAAATGGCTAGCATTGCGGGAGCGTTAGTATTAAATATGGGAACACTTCGTCCCGAGGAAGTAGAAGCGATGTTACTTGCTGGTAAGTCGGCTAATACGAATGATGTACCAGTATTGTTTGATCCTGTTGGCGCAGGAGCAACATCGTATCGAACAGAAGTTGCGAGACATATTCCAGCTGAAATAGATCTAGCGATAATTCGTGGGAATGCAGCTGAAGTAGCTAACGTTATTAATGAGAGATGGGAAATTAAAGGGGTAGATGCTGGTACTGGAAATGGCAATGTTGTAAATATTGCAAAACAGGCAGCAGAGGAATTGAATACAGTTGCGGTCATTACTGGAAAAGAAGATGTCGTTACAGATGGAGAGCGAACGATTCTTATTCGAAACGGTCACTCTATTTTAACAAAGGTTACTGGAACGGGTTGTTTACTAACTTCTGTAATAGGAGCATTTATTGCGGTAGAAAAAGATTATGTAAAGGCAGCAGTAGCAGCAGTAACATTTTATGGTGTAGCTGCGGAACTAGCAGCTGCTAAGACGGTAGAAAAAGGGCCTGGTAGTTTCCAAATTGAATTTTTAAATCAATTAGCGAATACAACTTCCGGTGATATTGAGAAGTATGGGAAGATTGAGGAGTTAGAGTAAGGGGGTGAAACACATGATGCGCATTGAAACCAAGAAAATGTCTAACCTATTACAAGTGTATTTTATTATGGGAAGCAATAATTGCATGAAGGATCCGTTAGCTATATTGAAAGAAGCGTTAGACGGTGGAGTGACACTTTTTCAATTTCGTGAAAAGGGAGAAGGGACTTTAACTGGAGAGGATAGAGTGCGTTTTGCAAAGAAATTGCAGGCGCTTTGCAAGGAATATGGTGTTCCTTTCATTGTAAATGATGATGTAGAATTGGCCGTTGAATTAGATGCAGATGGTGTTCATGTAGGACAAGATGATGAAGGGATTACATCTGTTCGTGAAAAGATGGGAGATAAAATTATCGGTGTATCTACACATACAATTGAAGAAGCAAAATGGGCGATTGAAAACGGAGCTGATTATTTAGGAGTTGGCCCTATTTTCCCAACGAGTACGAAAAAAGATACGAAAGCTGTTCAAGGAACGAAAGGTTTAGCTCATTTTAGAGAACAAGGAATTACAGTGCCGATTGTTGGTATCGGTGGGATTACAATTGAAAATACTGCTGCCGTTATAGAAGCGGGTGCGGATGGTGTTTCAGTTATTTCTGCAATTAGTCTAGCGGATTCTGCGTATGAAAGTACGAAGCGATTAGCTGGGGAAGTAAATAAGTGTTTGTAGATAAAAGACCACGTAGTATGAAAATACTACGTGGTCTTTTGTCGTATAAAACAAAATATGCCGCCTAAACTAGTATGTATAAACATATATTGTTTCGGAGGCGAAGGCATGATTGTATTTCAGGATATTATAGCTGCTTATGAGAAAATGAAGGGCATTGTACATATGACCCCATTAGATTATTCAAGTACATTTAGTGAGTTATCACAGAATGAAGTGTATTTAAAGCTGGAGAATTTACAAAAGACAGGCTCTTTTAAAGTACGTGGTTCTTATAATAAAATGGTTTCTCTTGAGAAAGGTGATTTAGAAAATGGTGTTGTTGCGGCATCTGCTGGAAATCATGCGCAAGGAGTCGCTTATTCTAGTAATATGCTTAGTATTCCTTGTACGATTGTGATGCCAAAAGGTGCTCCGTTAAGTAAGGTGCTTGCGACAAAAAAGTACGGTGCACATGTAGAATTACAAGGTGATGTATTTGATGATGCATTAGCTTATGCACTAGATTTAAAAGAGAAGACAGGAGCGAAATTTGTACATCCATTTGATGATGAAGCAGTAATTGCTGGTCAAGGTACAGTCGGTCTGGAAATATTACAACAGCTGGAAGATGTAGAGGCTGTTATTTGTCCTATTGGAGGTGGAGGACTAATTGCAGGAGTTGCGATGGCAATTAAAGAACAAAAGCCATCAGTGAAAATATATGGGGTGCAGACACTTGCTTGTCCGGGAATGAAACAGTCACTTGAGGAAAAGAAGGTAATAACAGTAGAGTCGACGCCAACTATGGCGGATGGAATCGCGGTTAAAAGGCCAGGTGATTTGACTTTTGAACTTGTACAACGTTATGTGGATGATGTGTTTTGTGTAGATGAAATGGAAATTGCACGAACGATGTTAATGCTTCTTGAACGGAACAAATTGTTGGTTGAAGGGTCTGGTGCGAGCTCATTAGCTTCTTTGCTTTATCACAAAGTCCCAATAAAAGAAAAAAAGGTCGTATCCGTACTAAGTGGTGGAAATGTCGATGTAAACTTTATTTCGCGTATTATTGAGCATGGAATGGTTGAAGCAGGACGCTTCATTCACATCGCGACAATGATTAAAGATAAGCCAGGCTATTTGCATCATTTGCTCGAGATTGTAACAAATTTTGAAGCGAATGTATTAAATATACATTTAGAACGGATTGGTACAAAGGTATTTCCAGGATATGCGCAATTGCACTTGTCATTAGAAACGAAAGATAGAAATCATATTGAAGAAATATTGAGTGGTTTAAAAAAGAAAGGGTATGTTGTAGAAGTTATTGATTGAAAAAATTAAACAAACGTTTAATTAAAAAAGCACAAACCCTTTTAAATTATAGGTTTGTGCTTTTTATTTAAAACATAATTGAAATTAAGAGCATTCCAATTCCGATAGAAGTAAAGGTTGCGATTAAGCCGGGAATCATGAAGCTATGATTTAAAACGTATTTACCGATACCTGTTGTACCAGTGCGGTCGAAGTTAATGGCAGCAACAATTGTTCCGTAGTTTGGAATGAAGAAGTATCCGTTTACTGCAGGGAACATAGCAATCAGTAATGCTGGCGGAATACCAAGAGATAGTCCAAGTGGCATTAAGGCACGAACTGTTGCTGCTTGGCTGTACAGTAAAATAGATAGAATGAATAATGCGATAGCAAATAGCCATGGTGCACTTGTAACTAAGTGCTGAATTGATCCTTGAATCATATTTAAGTTTCCGTTAAAGAAAGTATCTCCCATCCAAGCGATACCGAAAATAGCAACAACCGCTGTTGCTCCAGCTTTAAAGACGTTACCAGACACAATGCTTTCTACATTTGGTTTACAGAAAATAATAATAAGAGCTGCGATGGTTAACATAACCATTTCAATTGTGTTTGGCATGGAAAGACGAACTAACTTCCCGTCAACCATCCATCCCGGACGAAGTGCTTCAAATGAACCAAGAAGTACGACAAGGAAAGTTCCTACTAGGAAAAGAATAACTGATAATTTAGCGCCTTTTACACCTACAAATTCTTTTTTCTTTTCAAGCTTAGGAATCATACCTTCTTTTAATCGTTTTAAGTATTCAGGGTCTTCATTTAGTTCTTTCCCCATTTTACTAGCAACGAATGCAGCTACCATACAAGCGATGAAAGTAGAAGGGATACTTACTTTTAAAATATCTAATAAGGTAATTTTATAGTCAGCTAACATTGCTAAAAGGGCAACTGTAGCAGCTGAAATGGGACTAGCTGTAATTGCTTGTTGAGAAGCGATTACGGCAATTGACATTGGTCGTTCTGGTCTAATTCCTGATTCACGAGAGACTTCTGCGATAACAGGAAGTACAGAATAGGCAACGTGACCAGTGCCAGCACATAGTGTGAACAAATAAGTAACAATTGGAGCGAAAAATGTAATGCGCTTTGGATTTTTTCGTAAAGCTTTCTCAGCTAGATGAACAAGATAGTCCATTCCTCCAGCGGCTTGCAAAGCACCAGCGGCAGTAATTACTGCTAAAATCATAAGCATTACATCGATAGGAGGAGCGGTTGGTTGTAAGTGGAAGACAAAAACGAGTATTGCCATACCAACTCCACCCATTACTCCTAAGCCAACTCCGCCTAGGCGTGCACCAATAAAAATGCAGAGTAATAAGGTAAGAAATTGTAGCCAAAACATGATAAATTACCTCCGAAATTCATAAGTTAAGATATATTCGGATAATTTAATTTAAATGAAAATTAGTGAAATATCCGAAGGGACCTTTGATTTATATACGTTTTTTATTATATAACATAAAAAAAGTAACATTCACGTATTTTGTTAAATTATTTCGAAAAAATAATACATTGGAATTTTATATTTATATCTCTAAATAAGTAGACATTTTAATTTAAATGTTGTAACCTTGGAAAGAGAATAATTTAATTCTCATAGAACTCCCATATCGTTCAACTCGTTCAGCGAGAAAGGCAAACTGATGGAAACATGAGGGCGCAAAACTATAGGGGCTAAGGTCGAAAGGCTATGCTAGCCAGTTACCGGACGGATAGGGTTGGTCTTGACCAATGCTTTTTACATTGGTCTTTTTTTATTCTCGAACATATTGAGAATCATTTCAAACAAAATATTTATATATTTTGTTTTTTTGTTTTAAGTGATTAAGGAAGGTGAATATTGATGAAAAAGTATTGGCATAAGTTATCGTTTCTTCAAAAGAACGTCTTATTAACTGTATTAGTTATTTTGACGCTTGTTGGAAGTATGGGCGCGTTAAGTTTCAATTTGTTTCAAAATAGTATGATGTCTTTATTTGAAAGGCAGTCTATTGAAACAGGAGAGATAGTAGTACATGACTTGGATACAGAATTAGTTAAAGATATGGCGAAAGATCCTACAACCGAAAGAGTGAAAAAAGAAAAGTTAACAGAGCAATTAGATGAAGTGACAAAAGGTTTAAAAAGTGTGGGACAAACGTATGTTACAGGAGCAAAGCCGAATGAAAAACGAGAATTACAACTCGTTGGTTTGACTACAGAGCTAACAAATGCAGTGCCTGTAAAGCCGGGAGATTATTATGAACAACCGACTCATTGGATGGATGCATATGATAAAGTGATGGACACAAAAAAGGCCCAAATGACAGAAGTATATGAAGATGAATTAGGCTCGTGGGTGACAATATTAGAACCAATTAAAGATGGAGAAAACAATATTGTTGCAATTGTTGCGGCTGATTTAGATGCTTCTATCGTTCCTAGTACAAAGAAGAATTTTATGATACAAGGTTTACTATTTATTATTATTTCATTAGCAATCGCGACTATTGCTCAATTCTTTATCGTACGTAACTCGTTAGCTCCATTAAAAGATTTACGAGAGGGATTACGTAAGATTGGTGAAGGTGACTTAAGTATTAAATTAAAAGAAAGACCAGATGATATTGGAATTATTAATGTTTATTTCAATGATACGATTGAGAAATTTAAAGGGATTATAGATAAAGTTAGGCAGACCGCTGAGCAAGTTTCTTCTTCTTCACATGAATTGTCGGCAAGCACAGAGGAAAATAGCATGGCAGTTCAAGAGATTGCAAGTTCTATTGAAGGTTTAAGAGTAGGGGCACAGTCTCAAGAAACTTCAGTCCAACAATGCTTAGGAATTGTGCATGGAATGGAAGATAAGGTAGAAGAGATAACTGGAGCTGCGAAACAAGTTGCGGTTGCCTCAGAAGGTATGGAGCAACATTCAATTGAAGGTAATGAAGTGATTGGACAAATTATTAATCAAATGAGTTTAATCCAAAATGCAGTGAAAGATTTATCTTCTATTATTTATTCGTTAGAAACAAGATCAAAAGAAATTAGTGATATTGTAACTGTAATTACAGGTATTTCAAATCAAACAAATTTATTAGCTTTAAATGCTTCTATTGAAGCTTCTCGTGCTGGAGCAGCTGGAAGAGGATTTGCAGTTGTTGCTGATGAAGTACGTAAATTAGCAGAACAAACTGAAACGTCAGCGAAAGATATAGCAAAATTAATTAGTGAAACACAAGCTGAAACAGAAGAGGCTGTAGTTTCAATGCAAAAAGGTTCAAAAGAAGTAGAATCTGGAATTACACTAGTTCAAAGTAGTGGTGCTTTCTTTGAAAAAATCTCGAAATCAGCACAATCTGTTAAAAATCAAGTGAAAGCTGTTTCTGGCAATTCGAGTGATATTTTACAAAATAGCCAGAATATCGTTCAAGTCGTAAATGAATTATCACATATTGCAAATACTTATGCGAATAGTAGTAGTAATGTTGAAGAAAGCATGAAGGAGCAAGAAATATCAGTACAAGATATTGCAGAATTAGCGACTTCTTTAAGTTGGCTTTCTCAGGAATTGCAAGAGCTAATTGGTGAGTTTAAAAGCGAATAAGGAAAAGTGAAACTTTAATCAAGGGGGCAGCCCCCTTTGATTATGAGTTGAACAAATCTGCCCGTTAATACGAGATAATAAAGGTGTGAATTTTCACACCTTTATTATATTTGGGAGAGGAATTTACATAAATATGAAATTAGCGATTTCTTATAATGAGATGTTAAAAGAATTTTTAGGAAAAGTAGAAGGAAGTATTAAAATACCTAAAGATGTGCAAGAAACAGAACTTAGGATAAAAAGGAAAACGGAACTGTTTCCAAATTTGACTCACATTGTAGATTTAATAGGAGCGACCGCGACGTGGTTATATCATATTTCTAAAGAAAAACATATTGTCGTGCTTTATCATGTAAGAGGAAGGTTATTTCCGATTACTATTGAAGTTTCTAATTTTCTCTCCTATGAAAGTTTGAATTTACAGATTGAAGAGCAACTGGAACAAATTAAAGAAATGAATAAGGAAGAAATAGAAGAGTTTCAAAACGGTAATACATTATATGAAATGTCACCTATTATTATTGGTGAAACGTATTATGAGCTACAAGACAAGAATACGTTACAATTTGTATTCAATAAAAATATGCAAAGTGTAGAAATGATATTTAATAGTGTTAATTGGAAAGAGACAACGATTACTCGTTATGCACAACAAATACAAGGTGTTTTAATTTATAAATCACAAAATGCGAATAAATATATAAAACATTTTAATGTTGTTACAGAGGCCGAGATGGCACTTTATAGTCAAGTGAATGATACGACAGCAGTATATCCTGAGAAAAGTATCGTCGATATGTTCTATAATACTGTTACTCAATTTCCAAATCGTATAGCTTTATCTTCAAGGGAAGGTACTTTAACTTATGAGGAGCTAAATAAAAAAAGTAATCAAATAGCTCATATGTTAATGAAAAACGGCGTCCAATTAGGAGACTATGTTGGAATATTTATGAAACGTAGCATAGACACAGTAGTAAGTATGGTAGCTATATTAAAAGCTGGTGCAGCGTATGTTCCGATTGATCCAGATTATCCGGAAAGTAGAATACAGTACATTATTCAAGATAGCCAAGCGAAAGTTATATTGATGAAAGAGACGCCTATAACATGTGATGGGGTTCAAACAGTTTCAATGTATGATAGTGAAACTTATGAAGATATAGATGTAAAGTTGTCTATTCATTGTGATGATGTAGCTTATATGATTTATACATCTGGTTCAACAGGGAATCCAAAGGGAACGATGTTAGCACATAGAGGCGTTGTTAATCTGTACACTTGGATGCAAAAGCAATATGAATTGACAGAAGAGGATGTATTTGCCCAATTTCCTTCCTTTAGTTTCGATGCTTCTGTATGGGAGTCATTTGCTTCTTTATTCTGCGGAGGAAACTTGTATGTATTATTAGAGGAAGAGCGATTGTCTGTAGAAGCATTTGCAAATGCAATCTATAAAGTGAAAGCAACTTCGATCTTGGCATTAGCGACAATTTTTGTTCGACAAGTAGCAACTTATTTAGCAGAAGAAGGTATATATAAGCTAGCTTCCCTGAAAAGAATTGCGATTGGCGGTGAAATGTTGCCTGTAGAGGTTATTAAATTGTGGAGAGAAAGAATAAGTACAAATGTTGAAATTCATAATGTATACGGACCGACAGAATGTACTGTAGTGACGACAACCTATAAAATACCTAATCAGTTAAATGAGGATGTTGCGAGTATTCCCATTGGTAAACCATGTGCTAATTATCAAGTTATGATTTTGGATGAGAATATGAATCTTTGTCCAATTGGTGTACCTGGTGAATTATATATAGATTCAGTAGGATTAGCAAAAGGGTATTTTAATAAGCCTAATAAAACAATTGAAGCTTTTATTCCGAACCCCTTTAATCCTATAGTTAATATATATAAAACAGGTGATATCGTTAAGTTGCTAGAGGATGGAAATATAGAGTTTTTACATCGGAAAGATGATCAAGTAAAAATTAGAGGACATCGTATTGAACTAGGAGAAATCCAAAGTAAAATTTCTCAAAATCATAATATAAAAGAAAATGCTGTTTTTGCTAAGAAGAGCAAGGAAGGTAGCCAATATTTAATCGCATTCTATACAACTTTGAACAAAAAGGAAATACCAGAATTAGTTTATCAGTTACAAGAGCAGTTACCGGATTATATGGTACCATCTAAATTAATTTAT
Organism: Bacillus cereus group sp. N24; assembly: GCF_016483345.1. Taxonomy (NCBI): domain Bacteria; kingdom Bacillati; phylum Bacillota; class Bacilli; order Caryophanales; family Bacillaceae; genus Bacillus; species Bacillus cereus group sp. N24. The sequence continues at coordinate 18,164 of NZ_JAEHCA010000015.1, read as the reverse complement.
ATTAATGAACTACCACTTACACCAAATAAAAAGGTTGATGTTAAAAAGTTAGCTCAATTAGAAGAAAAGTACGAGCCGGTTCGTCTACAGGAATATGTCGCGCCTTCTATTAAAGCGGAGAAACAGATAGCGAAAGCTTGGGCAGAGGTATTAGGAATTTCAAAAATTGGAGTGCATGATGATTTCTTTACAATTGGTGGACATTCGTTGAAAGTATTGAGAGTCTTAACATTGTTAAAAGAAGATTTTTCATATTTAACAATTCAAGATTTCTTTAAAGAAAGAACGATATATGGATTAGCTAGAATTGAGAGAGAAGTAAAAGTAGAGACAGAAGAAGTATTTCGTGAATATAAGGTGATTCACGAACCGAATACTATTACTTATTCGAATGTTTTAGAAGACACTAACATCTCAAATGTCTTTTTAACTGGAGCTACTGGTTATTTGGGGTCGCACATATTATATGAATTATTGAGAGATACATCTGCTACCATTTATTGTTTAGTAAGACCGACAAAAGATGTGCAACAAAGAATTATCGATACATTAACAAGCTACTTTAATGATATATGTGAAGAGTGGTTACAGCGTATACAGGCTGTACCTGGTGATTTGGGAGAAGAGTATCTTGGGATGAGCGAAGAGGAATTTATTTTAATTAGTTCTAAGGTCGATACGGTAATTCATTGCGGTGCAGATGTAAGACATTTTGGAGATGTAAAACAATTTAAAAATGTGAACGTCCAAGGTACGAGCCGTATGCTAGCGTTAGCCGAGAATGGTGCTACATTCCACTTTATCTCTACAATTGGTATTCCGATAGAATTAGCGGTAGAGCAATGGGATACATATATGGAAACAGGTGATTTCAATTATAATGTAGAGTTAGAGAATGTGTATTCCGATAGTAAACTACAGGCGGAAAATCTTGTTCGTGAAGCTTTGAAGAGCGGTATACGAGGGAATATTTATCGTGCAGGTAACCTAGCATGTCATTCAGAAACGGGTTCGTTCCAACAAAACATTGAAGGAAATGCATTTTATCGTCTTATTAAAACGATGCTTCTAATTGGAAAGGCACCAAATGTGAAGTGGAAAGTTGATTTTACACCAATTGACTTTGCCAGTAAGTCGATTGTATCGTATTTACAAGATCCAAAAATTGTAGGAGAGACGTTACATATTTGTCATCCATATCAAGTTGAATTTGAACATTTTATAAAGCTAATTGAGGGATGTGGATACAATCTTGAAATGGTTCCACTTTCGGAATATGTAAATATCGGGCTTGAATTAGCAAAAGGAAATGAAGAAATAGCAGAGTTAATTGCTTCTCAAGTTGCAGGAGATGGAGCACAGCAATCTGAAATTGTCATGGGTACTCGTAGAACAAATGAATGGATTAAGAAAAAAGAGCTGATAGTGCCAGCGATTAATAAAGAATTTATTCAGCTGTTATTAGCTCATGGTGAAAAAGTTGGATATTTTCCAAAAGTAATGAAATGATTATGTACGCTTTTGTTTGTTCAATAAAATAAATCATGCTACAATGAGAACGAATTAAGAACCGGGGAGCCAATTGGCTGAGAGGATGTAAGTATACATCGACCCTCAACCTGATCTGGATAATGCCAGCGTAGGGAGTTACTTTAAAGTGATGTAGCATAAGTTATTATAGAATAACTTGTATACAAGGCTTTCCTACATGGTAGGAAAGCCTTTTCTTTTTTTTGAAACATATTTTATAAGGGGGATTTTATTATGTCACAACAAGTTACAATGTCATTTTCAGTAGTACCGCAAGCAAAAACAAAAGATGTATATTCTGTTGTTGATAAAGCAATTGAAGTTGTACAACAATCGGGAGTTCGTTATGAAGTAGGAGCAATGGAAACAACGTTGGAAGGAGAATTAGATGTACTTCTTGATGTCGTGAAACGTGCGCAGCAAGCTTGCGTCGATGCTGGAGCTGAAGAAGTGATTACTTCTATTAAAATCCATTATCGTCCAAGCACTGGTGTAACGATAGATGAAAAGGTTTGGAAGTACCGTGATGAATATGCAAAACCAGAAGCAATCTAAACTTATTACAACAATTTGGCTTATCCTTCTCATTGCGATATGGGAAGGATCTGTTTCATTATTTAAAATCGAACCGTGGATTTTACCAAAGCCTTCTGCCATTGTTCAAGAATTAATTGGAATGAAGGATTTACTATTACCAAATACGATGCAAACACTGCAGGAAGTTATAATCGGACTATTTTTTGCGATTTTACTTGGGACGAGTATTGCAATTATTATGGACGTGATACCTTTATTTCGTATTTTAATAAATCCGTTGCTCGTTATTTCGCAAACGATTCCAATCGTTGTACTTGCACCGTTATTTATTATTTGGTTTGGATATGGGATGTTGCCGAAAGTAATGGTCGTCATACTCGTTTGTTTCTTCCCAATTGCGCTTAGTATTTTAGAAGGTTTTCAAACTGTAGATAAAAATATGTTGAAATTGTTGCAAACAATGAAAGCAACGAAATGGCAAGTTTACCAGAAAGTAAAGTTTCCGGCAGTGCTCCCATACTTTTTCTCGGGTTTAAAAATTGCAGTTACATATAGCGTGATGGGGGCAATTATCGGAGAATGGCTCGGTGCAAGTGAAGGGTTAGGGGTTATGCTTACGAGAGCTACAAAATCCTTTTTAACTGCTCGAGTATTTGGTGTTGCAGCAATTATCGTCATGGTGACATTATGCCTGTATTTTATCGTGGAGTTTATGGCAAGAATAACAGCACCATGGATATATAGAAAGGACGGCAGAAAATGAAAAAAGGTTTAAAAATTATGTTAGCTGCTTTATTAGCAGTAAGTGTGGCTGGGTGTAATCCGGCGAAGAAAGAAGAAAGTGCAAGTAAAGATAAAAAAGTAAAAGTTGTTTTAGATTGGTTTCCAAATACGAATCATACTGGCTTATATGTAGCGAAAACGAAAGACTATTACAAAAAACAAGGGCTTGATGTAGAAATTATCCAGCCTGGTGATAATGTCACAGCAGAGCAGATGATTGCTTCTGGGAAAGCAGATTTTGCGATAAGCGCACAGGAAAATGTAACATTAGCTCGTGTTGAAGGAATCCCAGTTGTTTCTGTTGGTGCAATTATTCAGCATAATACCTCTGCTTTTGCATCACTAAAAAAAGATAATATGACGTCACCGAAAGACTTTGAAGGTAAACGTTATGGTGGCTGGGGAGGACCAGCAGAAGAAGCGACGTTAAAAACAATTATGGAGAAACATCAAGCTGATTTTAATAAAGTCGAAAAAATTATCTTAGGACAAACAGACTTCTTCAAATCAATCGGTCGTGATGCGGACTTTGAATGGATTTATTATGGATGGGATGGCATTGAAGCGAAGCGTCAAGGAAAAGAGTTAAATACGATTATGGTGAAAGACTTAGATCCAGCGCTTGATTTCTATAGTCCTGTTATTATTACGAGTGAAAAACATACGAAGCAAGATAAAGACTTCGTGAAAAAGTTTATGACTGCAACGACAGAAGGTTATAATTTTGCAATTAAAGAGCCGAAAGAAGCTGCTAATATTTTAATTAAAGCTGTTCCAGATGTGAATAAGGAATTAGTACAAGAAAGTCAAAAGTGGTTAAGTACGAAGTATCAAGATGATGCAAAAGCGTGGGGAGTACAGAAGGAAGAAGTTTGGACGAATTACATGAATTTCTTATACGACAACAAAGTTATTAAAAAGAAAATTGATGTAAAAGATGCTTTTACAAATGAATTCCTTCCAAGTGAAAAATGAGCGGATTACAAATAAAAGATATTGTGAAATCTTTCGATGGAAAGAATGTATTAGCAAATATTAGTGCCTCTATACAGGAGGGAGAGTTTGTCTCTTTTGTCGGTCCAAGTGGTTGTGGGAAAAGCACATTGTTAAATATGATTGCGAGTGTTGAAGAGCCAACGAGTGGAGAGGTATTTTATAATGAGGAACATGTGAGAAAACAAGATGTTGTAAGCTATATGCCACAACAAGATTTATTATTACCGTGGCGATCGGCTTTACAAAATATTGTTCTTCCATTAGAAATTGAGGGGAAATCTAAAAAACAAAGGTTAACAGAAGGAATGGAAGCATTAAAGCAGTTTGAGTTAGATGAATATGCGGATCATTATCCTGATGCATTATCTGGTGGTATGCGCCAAAGAATTAGCTTTCTTCGTACATACTTATGTGAGAAGCCAATTATGCTACTTGATGAGCCTTTTGGAAAATTAGATGCATTTACAAAAATGGAAGTACACAGTTGGCTTTTAAATTCTTGGCATCAAGAAAAGCAAACAATTGTTATGGTTACACACGACTTAGATGAAGCAATTTTACTTTCTGATCGCGTATTTATTTTATCTCAAAGACCAGCATCAATAGTTGGTGAAGTGCAAGTGAAATTACCTCGTCCTCGAACGATGGATATGTTAACATCATTGGAGTTAAAGAAGGATAAGGAAGAAATTTTAAGTGTATTAGCTCCTTATATGAAAAAATAGAAAAAGTCTTTTAACAGTTTTAATCGTTTCACATGAGCTTCTTTCTATGAAACGTGGATAACGAAAGTATGGAATATCGAAGAATGGAACGTTTAAAAATAATCACAAAGAAAAGGCCGTAGCTTATATAAGCTACGGCCTTTTCTTTGTGATTAACATGATTTTCGAGAACTCTTACATGAGAATTGTATGAAGAAGCACTCTTATGGTGCGCTTATAAGCGTGCTTTTTCTGCGATTATGTTTATATTTATAATAATATTAGACGCCTTTCCCTAATAGGCAACTATCTTTTTGTATATATAGATAGCTTGAAATGGAATGAAAATTATTCCTATATATAAAGAATAAGGTGATTAGTATGGGAAGACAATAGAAATTAAAGGAAATTCATGTAAAATTCAGATGAACTTCACGCAAACTTCATATTGAAAACTAAATATAATTATAATCGGTTATTGTAATTTTGATTTATGATTTTTCGCAAAATTAAAAGTTTGAATTTAGGAAAGATTATTCAAACCTAAATTCAAACTTTAATGAAACAATTAAAGAATGTTACGTCTAGTTTTCGCTAATAACGGCATTTAAAAGTTCGGCAGGGTTACCTGTTCCTGCACCTCCTATTGTAATGGATCCACCAGGAGGAATTTCACCGTTCCATCCGGCATTTGTAATTACATAATGATTGTTTGTTTTACTACTAATTTTAGAATCCCAAACTTGTGTTAAATTGCCGTTATAATCAAATTCTAACTTCCAGTTTTTAATAGGGCTTGTGCCGTTATTTTTAATTACAATTGAGAAGTTATAGCCACTTCCCCAATTTGAAGTAACTGAAAATGTAGCCTTATCATTACCATCAGGAGGTGTTGTGTTAGCATCATCAGTTTTTACAATAATAGAATTAGGTTGTGATTTATTCCCGGTAGCGTCCTTTGCTAGTATTGAAAAAGTGTATTCCGTATTAGGTTTCAAATTTTTAATTGTAATGCTATTTGATGTTGTACTCCATTTTTCTTCCCCAGCAGTAACTTCATACTCAGTAACTCCTACATTATCAGTAGATGCAGTCCAGCTTAATTGGACTGAGCTTGAGGTTTTATTAGTAACCACAATGTTTTTTACGTTCGTTGGTGATTCAGTATCTTTTTGACTGATAGGTCCACCAAGTAATTCGGTTACTAACGTATCAAGCAATTTTGGACCACTACAGCTATATTTTGGACTTGTGCGACAGTCACCACTAAGTTCCCAAAACATTGCCCCACTTAAACCTTTCGTTTTTATATAATCTGTTTTATATTTCATAGATTCATTGTCATCGTAGCTAATAAATGTGCCTGTAGTAGCATTGTATAAATAAGGTACTTTAGCTGTATCATTCCAATAGCGTACAAAACCATTTTTGTTTACGTAATTCGCTGCTAAATCACCGTAATCATAAACACCCGTATCACCAGTAGAATAATCATCCCAAGTACCTTTAGATGCTAGTTTGCCATCACTACCTGGTTTACATGGTTGATATTGCCCATTATTATCTTTTCCACAACTTTTCCAACCACGTCCGTAAAATGGTACGCCTAATACGAGTTTATCAGCTGGTACACCTTCATTTTTATAAACGTCAATAGCTCCATCTACGTAAAATTTCGTATCAGCTGCTGGATCATTCGGATCTTTATATAATGCGGCATTATGGTTAGAAGTTGCTTCCCAACCGCCGTGGAAATCATATGTCATAATATTAATCCAATCGAGTATTTGAGAGATTTTCTTTAACTCTGTATGATCGGCATAACGTTGACTTGCCCCTGAAGCAATTGTTAATAAATATTGTTTTCCATCTTCAGTACCGGCTTTATTTAAAGCATTTCGGACATCTTGAAGAAGGAGCGTGAAATTTTGTTTATCTTCAGGACGGTAACTACCACCAGGAATCGTTTCAACACCTGGATATTCCCAGTCTAAATCGACGCCGTCAAATCCGTATGCACGTAGGAAATCGACTGTTGATTCTGCGAATACTTTTCTAGTTTTTTCATCAGCTGCCATATCAGAAAATCGATTAGACCAAGTCCAGCCTCCGACGGAAATAATGGTTTTTAAATGAGGGTATTTAGCTTTTAGTCGTTTTAATTCTCCGAAGTTGCCACAACGGGCATATTTATCACAATCTTCCCAAGTTGTACCTGATCCTGGATAAGATTTTGTGACATCAGCCCAGGGCTCACCTAATACGAGAGTACCATTAGGAACTTCTTTATTTTGCAACGGTACACCAGATTCTTTACAGTTCCATGTTTGTTTATTTGGATTATCGGGATGTGTAGAAGGATTTCCATGTTTTCCATTCCAGCAAATATCAGCAAACGCATAGTTTAAATGAGTGAGCTTTGATGCATCGATGTCTGCAACTTGATAATTACGTCCGTAGATGCCCCACGAAGGAAAGTACCCAATAATTTTTTGGTTTTGCGTTGGTGAATTTGCTGATGCGAGATTTGGAGTAATAAAATTTGCGAGAAAAAGAGGTAAGAAGAGTAGTAGAGATAGCAATAGTAATGTGAATTTTTTTGACCTCATAGTCATTTCCCCTTTCAAGGTAAAAGATATATTTAAAGGCATTTGCCGATAAATCAAAGTGAATCTAGACGTATGAAACGTCTAGATAAAAATGATCAGACATCACGAAGTCTATACAAGGGAGCTGGGGTGATTAAATCGTAACAAATGTAAGATTTAGTGTAAACGCTTTATTGTATGAAGAAAGACTTTCTCAATACAAAAAGGCTTTAATACAAACTGCATATGAAAATGAAAGACCGGTGAGGAAGAAAATAGCTTATTATAAATAAATTTGAGAAAAAATTGTATGAAGTCAACTTGTAATGGGGTGGTAAGATGGTGAAATTTCATATAAAATAATAGTAAAAATATGTAAGAAAGAGGATAGTGTGGATGTGTTGTTGAACATTGCTGAAGAAAAGGTTCGACAAGCAATCTGGAATGGTGATCTGGATTATATTTCGGGAAAAGGAAAACCACTACAATTAGAAGATCTTTTAATGGTACCTCTAGAGTTAAGGATGAGCTATAAAATTTAAAAAATGCGGGAATGATTCCAGCAGAAATGGACTTACAAAAGATATATTAAAAATAGAAGATTTAATTGCTTGCTGTTATGATGAAGTAGAGAGGAAAAAATTACAAGAAGGGTTAACAGCAAAAACGTTGTGTTTTCAACAGGTAATGGAAAAGAGAAAGATAGTTCAGCATTTCGTAAATTAAGTTAAGAGGGATAAGATGAATACATTTGAAACGATAGAAGAATTAGCAACATATATTGAAGAACAGCAATTAGTACTTCTATTTATTAAAACAGAAAATTGTGGTGTTTGTGATGTCATGTTAAGGAAAGTAAATTACGTATTAGAGAATTATGATTACGTAGAGAAAATAGAGATATTACTACAAGACATGCAAGAAGTTGCGGGGCGATATGCAGTATTTACAGGGCCGACAATTTTGTTATTTCATAATGGAAAAGAGATCCTTCGTGAATCGCGCTTTATTTCACTTGAAAATTTAGAGAGAACCATTCAATTATTCGAGAATTAGGGAGGTTTTTATATGGAATTTATTATTGTCATACTATTATTTGTTGTCATTGGAATAATTGTAATAGCTGTTCGATCAAACAAAAAGAAAGTAAACCTTACGAAACAAAATAACATACATAATTCGTCTAATAACTCATCACCGCTTTTTTTCTTTGCTGGATCTGATAATAATGACAGCTCACATGATAGCAGTTCACATGACTGTGGAGGGTCTTTTGGAGGAGATAGTGGAGGTAGTTGCGGTGGTGGCGGTGATTAATAAGAATACGCCTTATATAGGCGTATTTCTTTTTTAAACAAACGTTTGATTAGTTGGCTTACATACGCACACTAACAGTTAAATAAACGTTTGTTTAATATTTTTAACATGATAAGGAGAATGGAAATGGGAAGGGAACCGAAAGTGAAAAATAAAGGGAAAGTAGCATTGTTTTTATTAGTTGCTGGAGGTGTATTTCTTGTTAAACTTGGATTTAAATTTGGAACAATACATATGATCCGAACTTGGTTTGAAAGTACGTTTTCGTAAATAAGGAATATAGCCTCTTGCGAAAGAGGTTTTTCATTTGTTATCATTAGACTGAACGGTCGGTTTAAAGAGGTGTGAGTATGAGAAAAAGCGCAGAAGAGATAAAGAAGGAAATTGCATACAAAGCAGAAAATCTGTTTTCACAAAAAGGCTATGCAGCCACATCTATGGAAGATATTTGTGAAATTACAGAGCGAAGTAAAGGGAGTATTTATTACCATTTTAAAAGTAAAGAAGAATTATTTTTATTTGTAGTAAAACAGCATACGTATGATTGGCTTGAAAAATGGAATGAAAAAGAGAAGTTGTATAGTACTAGTATTGAAAAATTATATGGTCTCGCAGAATATTATGTAGAGGATATACAACAACCTATTTCGAGTGCAATAGAGGAATTTTCTATGAGCCAAGTTGTGAGCAAAGAGGTTTTAGATGAATTATTAGCTTTAACTAGAGAATCATATGTTATGTTTGAGAGATTAATCGAAACAGGTATACAGTCTGGAGAGTTTCGTGAAGAAAATGCGCGCGATTTGATGTATATTGTACATGGCTTATTATCAGGGCTTGGAGTGCTTTACTATGAGCTAGATTATAACGAGTTAAAGCGAGTTTATAAAAAGGCAATAGATGTATTGTTAAAAGGGATGGCAGCTGAATAATAAGTCAGCGGCTTTTCTTTTAAAACGAATTAGACCGAATGGTCGGTTTATAAAAGGAGGAGCGGAAATGAAAGCTTTATTTAAAAATCGAGCATTTATGCTCGTTATGGCATCCGATATTTTACAACAATTTGCGATTTGGATCAGAAATATGGCCCTATTGTATTTCATAATGGAGCGGACGAATAATGATCCAGTTTCAGTGTCACTATTATCGGTCATGGAATATGCACCTATTTTTATTTTTTCTTTCATTGGTGGCGCGTTAGCAGATCGCTGGAACCCGAAAAGAACAATGGTTGCTGGGGATGTGTTAAGTGTACTGTCTATTATAGGGATTGTTTTATTGTTAAAGATTGATTACTGGCAGGCAATATTTTTTGCGACACTCGTTTCCGCAATTGTAGGTCAGTTTTCTCAGCCTTCATCTTCACGCATATTTAAGCGCTATGTAAAGGAAGAACAGGTAGCAAATGCGATTGCATTTAACCAAACATTACAGTCATTGTTTATGATTTTCGGACCAGTTGTAGGATCGCTTGTGTATACACGACTTGGTTTATTTACGTCACTATATAGTTTAATCATTTTATTTTTATTATCTGCTATCGCCCTTTCATTTTTACCGAAATGGATTGAACAAGAGCAAGCAGTGAAGGAATCATTAAAAAATGATATAAAAGAAGGATGGAAATACGTTCTTCATACGAAAAATTTACGTATGATTACGATCACTTTCACAATTATGGGCTTAGCTGTTGGATTAACGAATCCATTAGAGGTGTTTCTTGTAATAGAACGTCTTGGAATGGAAAAGGAAGCAGTTCAATATTTAGCAGCAGCGGATGGAATAGGTATGCTAATCGGTGGTATTGTTGCTGCGGTTTTCGCTTCAAAAGTAAATCCGAAAAAGATGTTTGTATTTGGTATGAGTATATTAGCAATCTCATTTTTAGTCGAAGGGTTGTCCACATCATTTTGGATTACTAGTTTGATGCGATTTGGAACAGGTATTTGTTTAGCTTGTGTTAATATCGTTGTCGGTACGCTTATGATTCAACTTGTACCAGAAAATATGATTGGAAGAGTGAATGGAACCATTTTACCAATGTTTATGGGGGCAATATTAATTGGAACATCACTAGCTGGAGGATTGAAGGAAATGACTTCATTAGTTATTGTATTTTGTATAGCGATGTCACTTATTTTATTAGCGATAGGGCCGGTTTTACGTATGCAACTAGATAAAGAAGATGTTGCTAATAAAGAGGAACTAACGAATTCATTCGCTTCGAAATAGCTATTGTAAGGGAGCAGAACTGCTCCCTTTTCCTATGGGAATCTTTTGACAATGAAATGTACCAACTATATACTGATGTTGTAAAAATAATTTTACAGGTTAGGAGAAACGATGTGAAAAATCAAATCTATGAATTGCGCACTGAAAATAATATTTCACAAGGTGCATTAGCTGATAAGTGTAGCGTATCAAGACAGACGATAAATGCAATTGAGAACAATAAATATGACCCAAGTTTAGCGTTAGCATTCCGCTTAGCGGAAGTATTGGGAACAACTGTTGATAAACTATTTTTGTATAAGCTGTAGGGGAAAGAGAAAATAAGTCTTTTAGTTACAGCATTAGTAGTTATAAGTATGCTAGCATTTGCACTTTACTATTGGTTAATTGAACTTCAAGTAAACTGGTATGCACTATTTATTTGTAGCATCGCATAATGTTGAAGGGGCAAATGAGGAGAAGAAAGATTTAGAAAAACATGTATGAAAAACAAGTGTAAATGTTACATATTATGTACGCATTGTATTTATTTTTTGTTTTTTTCGCATCGGTAGGTTTTAATAAATGGATAGATTTTCATGATGTACCGCTTTTACTTACGTTATGTGCCGCTAGAGTTGTAAAGCCAGCTGTAGAGTTTTTACTTGTAAAGCGTTATCGTTAAAAATAAAGAAAGATCCTCTTCTTGTGCGAAGGGGATCTTCTTTTTATAGCGTTTTAGTTTTCGGATTAGGTGGTGTAACGGGTGTATCATTTTCAGGAACTCTAGTTAATAAGAATCCACCGATAATAAACAATACGATAATACTAAGGACACCAGCGTTTGTTTTTCCTGTTAATTGGGTTGTAACACCGACTAATACTGGACCCATAATTGCGGCAAACTTGCCAAAAATATTATAAAATCCGAAGAATTCATTAGCAGATTCTTTTGGTACGAGTTTAGCAAAGTATGAACGACTTAGTGCTTGAATCCCTCCTTGAGAAGTGGCAACTAACATTGCTAAAATCCAAAAATCAAGTGTCGTTTTTAAGAAATAAGCATATGTGCAAATAATGATATAAATAATGATACCTACATATAGCATTTTTTTACCGGTAAATGTTTCGGATAGTTTTCCATACAATAAAGCGAATGGACAAGCTACAATTTGTGTTACAAATAAGATGATTAATAGATTAGTTGCACTGATACCGAGATCTGTTCCGTAAGCGGTAGACATAGTAATAATTGTATCGACCCCATCAATATAGAAAAAGTAAGCGATTAGGAACATAAATACTGTTTTATATTCTTTAATATTTTTAAAAGTACTAGCAAGGCGCTTGAAGCTCATTGCGATTGGCCTTGGATGACGTTCAATATAGTGTGTTTGCTCTACGTTTTTTAGCATTGGAATTGTAAATAACCCCCACCAAAGAGCTGTTATCGCAAAGGAAATTTGACTAGCAATGCCGACTGATAAAGAGATAGTTCCTTTTTGAGCAAGAATAATAAGAGCGATACAACCGATAAAAGGAATTGTACTCCCAATGTAGCCTAAAGCGAAACCTCTCGTAGAAATTTTGTCCATTCTATCTTCAGAGGTGACATCTACTAAAAATGCATCATAAAAAATGTTTGCTCCAGCAAAACCAACTAATGCGAGCATATAGCATCCTAGTAATAAGTACCACTGTGATGTTGGAACAACTGCTAGCATACTTGTAAATACGATGCCAAGTCCAAAGAAGAATGTGAAAAATCGTTTTTTAAACCCTTTATAATCAGCAACTGTGCCGAGAATAGGAGCAAGTATAGAAATTAATAGTGTAGCGAATGAGTTTGCATATCCCCAATAAGCTGTTGAAGTTGCACCAGATAGTCCGGCTTCTTTTGCAGCTGCTTTAAAATAAATTGGAAATAATGCAGTTGTAATGACGAGCGAATATACCGAATTCGCCCAATCATATAATATCCAGCTTTTTTCTTGTCTGGACATTTTTTTCATATAATGTTCCCCCTTAAATTGTTCTACTAACAGTGTACAAAAATAAAAATTATAAAAAGAGAAACAGTGATGGTTTTTACATAACTTTTACATATATACACAGTTCTTTACAATTGTAGTAAATCCTCTATAATGGATCCGTCTGTTTCGCCTAAGTGCAAACCGAGTAATCTTGCGATAGTCGGACCTTCATCAATAAGTCTCATATACGGGATTGTAACGCCACTTTGAATACCTTTTCCAGCAGCGATAAAAATTGTTTCATAGTTAGGCTTTGTTGGGGAGTAACCATGAGTTCCAAATGTATATTTTTTACTAGAAGTAACATCTTTTTTAGTAATTTCTTTTATAAAATCACCGGTATAATTTTCAGTGAAATAATACCCCTCTTGTGCTTCCAACATAAATAAACAATTACCATCTGCACCGGATTCTTTCGCCGCTTCATCATGAAGTATAAATTCAATGCCATTTTGTTTATTTTGAAGCAGTTCTTCAAGAAGTAGTTGTACTTCCCGAATGGTATCCGTATCGTTTTTGTCTTTCACATATACATAGGCAGAACCGTCGCAACTTTGACAGTAGGCCTTCCAGTCTACTAATTTACCTTCTTTATTTAGAGATATAAGCTCTTTTTGATGGAATAGCACATTTAATTGAACTGATTTATTTTCACTTAAAGCGCTATGATCACCAAGGGCAATGATTGTACTTTCTTCGTATATTCCACTTTCTTTTAATGCGTGAATAATTTTTCCTAGACGTTCGTCGTGCCTATGGATGGCTGCTATTGTTTCGTTAGATTCGAAGCCATGATAGTGTCTTTGTGTGTCTAAATCAGTGAAATGAACAAACATGACATTCGGCCTTTTTGTAAGGATTGTATGTACAGCAGAAGCAAGAACGAAATCATCGAGTTCAGGTTGTGATAATCCATTTCGTATATGACCGAACCGTCGATTTAAATCTAATTGGTATAGCGGGCTACCGCTAAATAATGAAACTAAAATTTGATTTTGCCACGGTCTATTTGGAAAGATTTCCGGTAAATTGTAATCAATGTTTGCTCTTCCAGTAACAGGCCAAAGAAGGGCTGCTGTCGTTAAATTTGCTTTGCGTGCTTCATCATATAATGTTGTTCCTTTTATCGATTTTCGGTACCAATGCCAATCTGGTGATTCACGTCCTGGTTGAAGTAAAGTATTGCTAACAACACCATGTTTATTAGGGTAGTTTCCAGTAACGATTGTTGAGTGGCTTGGATATGTTACAGAAGGATAAATTGGTTCTACTTTTTCTACAACCGCGCCCTTTTTTATTAGAGATTGGAAGTTAGGTAATTTTTGTAGTATAGGAAAATCTAAAGCTGATAAACAGTCGAATGATAAAATAATGACACGATTAGTTAATGCTTTATCCATAAAGTAATCCTCCTAATTATATAAAACCTATTCTTATATATTACTATTAATACCTAGTAATAAAAATATGTTTCTGAATAAAATTTATTATTTATTTTCAGAAAAATTAAACATATAATAAGTATAAGGGATTGAATGAAAGGAGGGAATACTATGGACTGGCTAGATGGATTTGGTATTTTTTACATCATTGGTGGAATCACGATTCTCCTAGTATTTGCTATTTCATATTTACTAAAGAAACGTTTTCCAGACAAACAGTTTGATATTATATTTTCACTTAGTTTAGTACTTCTTTGTTTAGCTTTCTTTCCTGTAACAATGATAGCTATTGGTGGGTGGGAAGGAATGGGATATGGATTTATTTGTTTCTTCGTTCTACTTGGTACACTTATCGGTATGGTTGCACATCAACTTGTGAAAATCGTTCGGAAGAGCTACGTATAAAACTACAAAAAATGAAAAGAATATATAAAAATAAGAAAATTAGCTATTGTTTTAAAAAAGAATTTGTATTATGATAATCAACAAATTTATTTCGTTATAACGCTGAAAAAGGACTAGTACATGTCCAACCTTTTTTGCAGAGAGAGAATCCGTTTGGCTGAAAGATTCTTAAAGGGCGATATGGAACCTACCTTTGAGTTCTGCATATGCAGCGGGAAATTCCCGTTATCAAAAAGAGAGCATATACAATTTTTGTGTATGAATCAGGGTGGTAACGCCGGCAAAGCTCGGTCCCTATTTAGGGGCGCGGGCTTTTTTGTATTTTCTAAAAGGAGGAAGACTGACTATGGCAAAAGAACAAGTGCAAGCCATTACGAAGATGGAAGAGGACTTTGCACAGTGGTATACCGATATTGTAAAAAAAGCTGAACTTGTTGACTATTCAAGTGTAAAAGGGTGTATGATTCTGCGTCCGTACGGTTATGCCTTATGGGAGAATATGCAGAAAGTGATGGATGAAAAGTTAAAAGAAACTGGTCATGAGAATGTGTATATGCCAATGTTTATCCCAGAGAGTTTATTGCAAAAAGAGAAGGATCATGTTGAAGGATTTGCTCCTGAAGTAGCATGGGTTACGCATGGCGGGGATGAAAAGTTAGCGGAAAGACTTTGTGTACGTCCTACATCTGAAACTTTATTCTGTGAGCATTTCTCAAAGATTGTTCAATCATATAATGATTTGCCAAAGTTATATAATCAGTGGTGTTCAGTAGTTCGTTGGGAAAAGACAACGAGACCATTCCTTCGTACGACTGAATTTTTATGGCAAGAAGGCCATACGATTCATGAAACGGGAGAAGAATCGCAAGCTGAAACGTTAAATATTTTAAATCTGTATGCCTCTTTCTGCGAGGAATACTTAGCGATACCAGTCATTAAAGGACAAAAAACAGAAAAAGAAAAGTTTGCGGGAGCGAAGGCAACTTATACGATTGAAAGTTTAATGCATGATGGAAAAGCACTTCAAACAGGAACATCTCATAACTTTGGAACGAATTTCTCTGAAGCATTTGATATTAAGTTTTTAGATCGTAACGGTAAGTGGCAATATGTACACCAAACTTCGTGGGGTGTATCAACGAGAATGATAGGTGGACTTATTATGGTCCATAGTGATAATAACGGACTTGTAATGCCGCCAAAAGTCGCTCCATTACAAGTTGTTATTGTACCTATTGCTCAGCATAAAGAAGGCGTGTTAGAAAAAGCAACAGAGTTACAAGGACGGATTCAGAAGGTTGCGCGTGTAAAAATAGATGCTAGCAATAAAACACCGGGCTGGAAATTTAATGAGTATGAAATGAAGGGAATTCCAATTCGATTAGAAGTGGGTCCAAAGGATATTGAAAAGAATCAAGTTGTACTTGTAAGAAGAGATACGAAAGAAAAAGAATTTATATCAATGGATCAATTAGAAGAACGCATTCCATCATTACTTGAGGAAATTCACCATTCTTTATTTAATAAAGCAAAAGTATTTCGCGATGAGAATACGTATAGTGTGGCGAATTTCGAAGAGATGAAAAAAGCAGCTGATGAAAAGCAAGGGTTTATTAAGGCGATGTGGTGTGGAGAACTAGCTTGTGAAGAGAAATTAAAAGAAGAAGTTGGAGTATCTTCACGTTGTATGCCTTTTGAGCAAGAACATTTAGCTGACGAATGTATTTGCTGTAGTAAAGAAGCAAAGCACATGGTCTATTGGGGAAAAGCATATTAATACGCTTTCTGATAGATGCCAAAAGGACTTTGGGTTGCATAATAAACTGCAATCCAAAGCCTTTTTAGTTTTATATTGGTTTCATGTATTTTTTAGATGGAAGGATGTTGGTCTTTATCTTGCATTTTTACGGCGAATAAACAATAACATACCAATTAGGAATGTTGAAAGTCCCATTAAAATAGATGCAGGATAATGCGCTGCAGTATTAGGTAATTTATCACCTTGTTTTGTCGCATTATCTTTTACGTTACCACCTTGTGAACTGCTATCACCTTTAACTCGATTGCCATCTTGAGAGCCTTTGCCATCTTGCGAACTGCTATCGTCCTTAACTCGATTGCCACCAGAACCGTTGCTACCAGAGCCACTGCCACCAGAACCGCTACCACCAGAACCGTTGCTACCAGAACCACTGCCATCAGAACCGTTGCTTCCTGGAGGTTTATTATTATCTTTTGAGTTTCCTTCTGCTAGATGATCACTGTTTTGTACAATAGCGTTTGTTGGAGAGAAGTTTTCCGTGGCTGCATTACCGATATTCAAGCCGCTAAAAAAAGATAAAGAAAGTGTTGATGCTAAAATGAAGATTTTCGTCATTGTTTTCCTCCTGAAAAATTAATATTCCATCTAAAATACATCCCTTTGTAATATTTCATAGGAGATATAGTTTTATGCAAAAAAACTATATAGATAAGATGTTCACAAATTTTTATGGCTATATTTAGATATTCAAAATAAATATTTCGGAATGATATGTTAAGATTAATAGTAAGAAGAATAAAAAGGGAGGGCTGAAGAATATAGGATTTCTTATATTCTTATAAAAAATTATGAAACAAACAACAAAACAAATAATAACAGGTACATTCCTAGCGACAGCAACATCTTTTATTTCGACGCATGCCTTTGCAGAAAGTGATAATTTAGCGACAGTAAATGCAACAAATTTAAATATACGTGAACAACCTACAACTCAAGGGAAAGTTATAGGAACAGTAAAAAAGGGAACAAATGTACAAGTTTTAAGTAAGGAAAAAGAATGGGCTAAAATTTCTCATGATGGAAAAGAGGGGTATGTCACATTACAATTTTTAGGATTTTCGAATGGAAATCCAAACGTTGAACAAAAACAACAATTAACGATTAATAATGGACAAAAAGAAGAGGGAATTGTTACGGCAACTCGTTTAAATGTACGTAATAGTCCAGCTCTAGGTAGTTCAATGATTGGCTATGTTCAAAAAAATGAAAAAGTAACGGTATTAGGAAAAGCGAACGGCTGGGCAAAGATTGAATATAAAGGAAAAGAGGGATATGTATCTTTAGAGTTTTTAAAATTTGGAGATGCAATTCAAACACCTGACACTTCTGGCCAAAAGCAACTGCAACCAACAATCAAAAATGGAGCACAAGAAGTAGGAACAATCAATGCAACAAGCTTACGAGTAAGAAGCGCAGCGAATACAAGTAGCTCGGTTTTAGGGAACCTAAAAAATGGTGAAAAAGTAACAGTACTAGGAAAAGCGAATGGTTGGGCAAAAATAAGCTATCAAGGAAAAGAAGGGTATGTATCGTTAGAGTTTGTGAAAATTGATGGCAACACAGAAGAGATAAAAAAGCCGGAACAACCCAAAACATCAGATGCAACGATTAAAAATGGAACGCAAGAAGTAGGAACGATCAATGCGACAAGTCTCCGAGTAAGAAGCGCGGCGAATACAAGTAGCTCAGTTCTAGGAAACTTAAAAAATGGTGAAAAAGTAACAGTACTAGGAAAAGCAAACGGCTGGGCGAAAATCAATTACCAAGGAAAAGAAGGGTATGTGTCGTTAGAGTTT
>NZ_JAEHCA010000148.1:0-241 GCF_016483345.1 Bacillus cereus group sp. N24 | reverse complement strand
TGTTTTTTGAAAAAGCGTGTATAAGCATCCGCAAGGTTGCGAACAGATGACTGAATCGCAATACTATCCACTTCTTTTAGCCAAACAAACTCTTTCTTCATGGCAGGAAGTTTGGCAGAACATGTACCATATGTCAAACCTTTTCCTGTTTCTTTGTATGCGTTATCCCATAGAGATAGGAAATGATTGAATACAAAACGAGAACAGCCAATCGTTTTATTGATTAGGGTCGCTTGTGCTT
>NZ_JAEHCA010000147.1:0-242 GCF_016483345.1 Bacillus cereus group sp. N24 | reverse complement strand
TGGGCCTAAATGGACTCGAACCATCGACCTCACGCTTATCAGGCGTGCGCTCTAACCAGCTGAGCTATAGGCCCATAATTGAAAAGCGGGTGAAGAGAATCGAACTCTCGACCAGAGCTTGGAAGGCTCTTGTTTTACCACTAAACTACACCCGCATTAAATTGTAAATGGTGAGCCATGAAGGATTCGAACCTTCGACCCTCTGATTAAAAGTCAGATGCTCTACCAACTGAGCTAATGGC
>NZ_JAEHCA010000146.1:0-243 GCF_016483345.1 Bacillus cereus group sp. N24 | reverse complement strand
GTAATACCAAGTTCCGCTAACACTTATTTAGCAACCGCACCACCAGCAACACCCACTGTCGTTTCGCCTCCACAAGAAAGTTAAACAACAATACTCATATCTCAATCAACATATTTAATCCCACCATTTAAATCAGAATGCACAGGTCTAGGTTTTGGTAATTTCCTAGTCATTTGTTTTTCTTATAGTTCAGTAAACGACTCTGCTCACATAAATTTTGTCCAGTGTGCTTAATGAGGATTT
>NZ_JAEHCA010000145.1:0-243 GCF_016483345.1 Bacillus cereus group sp. N24 | reverse complement strand
GTTTCCACATGAATCCTAGTTTAAAGAATTTCATAGTTGAAAATGCCAATGTTGTGGGACACTTAATTAAAGGAAAGTTAGAGATTCCTCAAAAATGTATTCGTGATTTATCTAACGATGAAGGAGCTGGCGTTGATATTGATGGACATAGAAAAGGAGCTTATAAGGATGCAGAAGGTAAACTTCATATTGTCGATACAACTTGTACCCACATTGGATGTGAAGTTGAATGGAACAATGGAG
>NZ_JAEHCA010000144.1:0-243 GCF_016483345.1 Bacillus cereus group sp. N24 | reverse complement strand
TGACGCTGTGAGGTTGGTTGCAGAAAAACGATGCAACCGTAAAATCTTCAACGTTCTTTCGCCCACACTAGCCGAAGTTGCGAAAACCAAGCTAAAGTAGGGAGTGTGGGGCGTCAACGCACAAGATACTTATGTTCTCACCGTAGGGACTACGGGTAGAGCCTGCTAAGATAACCGGGGGATAATCGGTGTTCGCAGGAATCTCCCACTTCAAACAGTCCGTTAGGACGTTAAGTGGTGAGT
>NZ_JAEHCA010000143.1:0-244 GCF_016483345.1 Bacillus cereus group sp. N24 | reverse complement strand
GAGGTACACCAATTGCACGTGCAAAGTCATTTGTCGTTCCAACTGGAATAATTCCAAATTTCGGACGGAATTCATGCCCAACTAAACCGTTTACTACTTCATTTAACGTACCGTCGCCACCAGCCGCAATAACAACATCAAACTTACGATCCGCAGCTTGCCTCGCCGCCACAGTAGCGTCTCCAGGACCCGTTGTCGCATGACAAGATGTCTCATAGCCAGCTTGTTCTAATTTTTGTAATAC
>NZ_JAEHCA010000142.1:0-244 GCF_016483345.1 Bacillus cereus group sp. N24 | reverse complement strand
ACGTAAAACTGTAACAATCTCTTTAAAGATTTTATTATGAAGTTATGCCATCGGTAAACCAGATAGCATTTCAATTAAAAAGTTAACCATTTATTCTAAATCTGATAAATCAACAGCTTCCGGAACGGTAATCGTTTTACTTTGTACATGCCCTGTATCCGTTACAAGAATAGCGACTGCTGTTTGACGATCAAGCGGCACAATTTGTACGTTTTTTAGTTTATTTGTGCTTAGCTTAGGCCCT
>NZ_JAEHCA010000141.1:0-248 GCF_016483345.1 Bacillus cereus group sp. N24 | reverse complement strand
CGAAGTGGCTAAACGCGGCGGACTGTAAATCCGCTCCTTCGGGTTCGGCAGTTCGAATCTGCCCCCCTCCACCATTTACATAGGGGCATAGTTTAAAGGTAGAACTGAGGTCTCCAAAACCTCCAGTGTGGGTTCGATTCCTACTGCCCCTGCCAAATATATTTACACAACATGGCGGTTGTGGCGAAGTGGTTAACGCACCGGATTGTGGCTCCGGCATTCGTGGGTTCGATTCCCATCAGTCGCCC
>NZ_JAEHCA010000140.1:0-248 GCF_016483345.1 Bacillus cereus group sp. N24 | reverse complement strand
TCGGTAGCTCAGTCGGTAGAGCAGAGGACTGAAAATCCTCGTGTCGGCGGTTCGATTCCGTCCCGAGCCACCATTTTGAAATCGCAAGCCGGCTTAGCTCAATTGGTAGAGCAACTGACTTGTAATCAGTAGGTTGGGGGTTCAAGTCCTCTAGCCGGCACCACTTTCAAAATGAGCCATTAGCTCAGTTGGTAGAGCATCTGACTTTTAATCAGAGGGTCGAAGGTTCGAATCCTTCATGGCTCACC
>NZ_JAEHCA010000014.1:0-143119 GCF_016483345.1 Bacillus cereus group sp. N24 | reverse complement strand
GGATCAAACTCTCCAATAAAGTTAGTTTGTCTAGCATCTAAAAATAAAAATTGACGTTTCACGTTGTTTGTTTCGTTTAGTTTTCAAAGTTCAACATCGCGTTTCAGCGACTTTTATAATATATCATAGTATATTATTTTCGTCAACAAGTTTTTCAAGATAACTTGTATCTCTCATTTGCTGACTCTGCCTATTATATATAGTTTCTTATTGCTATGCAAGTATTATTATAAAAAAATAAAGAGAAGGGAGAATCCCCTCTCTTATTCTTCAGAAGAAACCTCTTCACTAGTTTCTTCTTCATCCTTTTGCGCTTTTGCTACTGTTGCTACCTCTTGCTCATCCTCTAATCGAATTAGACGAACACCTTGTGTATTACGTCCCATTTGAGAGATTTGATCAACCGGCATACGAATAATTACACCCGCGGCTGTAATTAACATAATGTCTTCTTCACCTGTTACAGATTTAACTGCTACTAATTTACCGTTCTTATCTGTAATGTTACAAGTTTTCAGACCTTTACCACCACGACTTTGTAGTCGATATTCTTCAACTGGAGTACGCTTACCGTACCCGTTTTTCGTTACAATTAAGACATTCGTATCTTCTTCAACAATTTCCATACCTACTACTTGGTCCTCTTCGCCTAGTGTAATAGCTTTTACACCAGCTGCATTACGGCCCATAGAACGCACATCTTGTTCATTGAAGCGAATTAACATACCATTGCTTGTCCCTACGATAATATCTTTATCGCCAGATGTTAAACGTACAGAAATCACTTCATCTTCTTCACGAAGCGAAATTGCAATTAAACCGTTCGTACGTATATTTGCAAATGATGAAAGTGGCGTTCTCTTAGAAATACCTTGTTTCGTTGTAAAGAATAGGAACTGGTCATCACCAAACTCACGAATTGGAATAATGGCATTGATCCACTCACCCTTATCTACCCCTAATAAGTTGATAATCGGTAGCCCTTTCGCAGTACGACTATACTCTGGAATTTCATATCCTTTCGTACGGTATACTTTACCCTTGTTTGTAAAGAATAAAATATGATCATGAGTGGACGTTGTTAATAAATGTTCAACAAAGTCATCATCATTCGTACCCATTCCTTGTACACCACGTCCCCCGCGGTTCTGTGTTTTGTACGTAGAAGCTGGCAACCTCTTAATATAACCGTTATGAGTTAACGTAATCGCAATGTTTTGCTCAGGAATTAAATCTTCATCTTCAATAAATTCCATACCGCCAATTGTAATTTCTGTTCGTCTCTTATCATTGAAACGTTCTTTTACTTCTGTTAATTCTTCACGAATAATCTCAAGAACTTTCTCTTCATCTGCTAAAATCGCTTTTAATTCAGCAATTAACTTCATTAAGTCTTGATATTCTTGCTCGATTTTTTCACGTTCTAATCCAGTTAAGCGTTGCAGACGCATGTCTAAAATCGCTTGCGCTTGTTTCTCACTTAAACCGAAACGTTCCATTAAGCCCTGCTTTGCAATATCTGCCGTTTTTGAACTACGAATTAACGTAATAACTTCATCAAGATGATCTAAAGCAATTCGTAATCCTTCTAAAATATGAGCACGTGCCTCTGCTTTTTCTAATTCATAAGCAGTACGTCTACGGATTACTACCTTCTGGTGCTCCAAATAATGATATAAGTTTTGTTTTAAATTTAGTACTTGAGGCTCTCCATTTACAAGAGATAACATATTAATACCAAAACTTGTTTGAAGCGCTGTATGTTTATATAAATTATTTAATAGTACATTAGCATTAGCATCACGACGTACTTCCATAACGATACGCATACCATTACGATCTGATTCATCACGTAAATCTGTAATACCTTCAATTTTCTTATCGCGAACTAATTCTGCGATTTTTTCAATTAATCGTGCCTTATTAACTTGATAAGGTAGTTCCGTTACGATAATAGAT
The DNA here is from genome assembly GCF_016483345.1 of Bacillus cereus group sp. N24. Lineage (NCBI taxonomy): Bacteria > Bacillati > Bacillota > Bacilli > Caryophanales > Bacillaceae > Bacillus > Bacillus cereus group sp. N24. Next base: position 141,160 of record NZ_JAEHCA010000014.1, on the reverse strand, counting down.
TGTTTACCGTTTGACTTCTCTTCAATTTCAACCTTAGCACGAAGCATAATAGAACCGCGACCTGTTTCGTAAGCTCTTCGAATTCCACTTCGCCCTAAAATTAAACCTGCCGTCGGAAAGTCTGGTCCAGGAATATATTCCATCAATTCCGCGATAGTAATATCGGGGTTATGACTTAATGCCAGCACACCATCAATTACTTCGCCAAGCTGATGCGGCGGGATATTTGTTGCCATACCAACAGCAATACCTGTCGTACCGTTTACTAATAAATTAGGGAAACGCGCTGGTAATACAATCGGCTCTCTTTCCGAACCATCGTAGTTATCTTGATAATCAATTGTATTTTTTGAAATATCACGTATTAATTCCATAGAAATCTTAGACATTCTTGCCTCTGTATAACGCATTGCCGCTGCTGAATCTCCATCTACAGAACCGAAGTTACCATGCCCATCAACAAGCATATAACGTTGACTGAAATCTTGCGCCATACGTACCATCGTTTCATAAACAGCTGAATCACCGTGGGGGTGATACTTACCAATTACTTCACCAACAATACGTGCTGATTTCTTATACGCTTTATCAGCTGTAATTCCTAAATCATTCATCGCATATAAAACCCTACGATGCACAGGTTTTAATCCATCACGAACATCTGGTAATGCACGAGATACGATAACACTCATTGCGTAATCTAAAAATGAGGTACGCATTTCATGACTAATATTAATTTCTCGAATTCGTGCTTGTTGTTGATTGTCTGACATCAACGAGCACCTCCTCTTACATTTCCGTTACACATACATTGATTTATATGTAGAAGACAGGAATACTTAGATTCCTGTCATTACTCATTTAAATATCAAGGTTTTTCACGTATTTTGCATTCTCTTGGATAAAGTTACGACGTGGTTCCACTTTATCACCCATTAAAATTTCAAACGTTTCGTCTGCTTCTATTGCATCTTGAAGAGAAACTTGAAGTAACGAACGTACTTCTGGATCCATTGTCGTCTCCCATAGCTGAGTTGGATTCATTTCTCCAAGACCTTTATAACGTTGAATTCCTGGTTTCGGCTGGGCTGGTAGCTCAGCTAATATCTTTTCAAGTTCTTTATCGTTATAAGCATATTGAATTTTTTTACCTTGTTGTACTTTAAACAAAGGTGGCTGCGCAATATATATATAGCCACACTCAATGATTTGACGCATATAACGATAGAAGAACGTTAATAATAGGGTACGAATATGCGCACCATCAACATCGGCATCGGTCATAATAATAACTTTATGATAGCGTGCTTTTTCAATATCGAAGTCTCCACCGATATTTGTACCGATCGCCGTAATAATTGTACGAACTTCATCATTTGATAAAATTTTATCTAAGCGTGCTTTTTCAACATTAATAATTTTACCCTTCAGCGGTAAAATCGCTTGGAAATGACGATCGCGTCCTTGTTTTGCAGATCCACCCGCAGAGTCACCCTCTACGATATAAATTTCACTAATTGCTGGATCTTTAGAAGAACAGTCTGCCAATTTCCCTGGTAAACTTGAAACTTCTAAAGCACTCTTTCGGCGAGTTAGCTCACGAGCCTTTTTAGCTGCTACACGCGCACGCGCTGCCATCGTTCCTTTATCTACAACTTTACGTGCAACATTGGGATTTTCCAGTAAGAACTTTTCAAAAGCCTCTGAGAATACTGACTCCGTAATCGTTCTCGCTTCACTATTTCCAAGTTTCGTCTTCGTTTGCCCTTCGAATTGTGGATTTGGATGTTTAATTGACACGATTGCTGTTAAACCTTCACGAACATCTTCACCAGTTAAATTACTATCCGCATCTTTTAAAATGTTATTTTTACGGCCATAATCGTTAATCACACGTGTTAGGGCAGTTTTAAATCCTACCTCATGTGTACCACCTTCATACGTATGAATATTATTTGTAAATGAGTAAATATGATTTGTATATCCTTCGTTATATTGAAGCGCAACTTCAACTTGAATACCATCTTTTGAACCCTCTACATATACAGGCTCTTCATGAATTGGTTGTTTTGAACGATTTAAATGTTCAACATATGATTTAATTCCACCTTCATAGTGGAACTCTTTCTTTTGTTTATGTTCACGTTTATCTTCAATTGTTAATTTAATATTACGATTTAAAAACGCCAACTCACGCATACGAGTCGCTAGCGTATCAAATTCATATTCTGTCGTCTCTTTAAAAATTTCTGGATCCGGTTTAAAGCGAGTTATTGTTCCAGTTTTATCTGTATCACCGATGACTTTTAAATCTGCAACCGGAATACCTCTTTCGTATTTTTGGTAATGAATTTTACCGTCACGATGTACAAACACTTCTAGTTCTGTTGACAAGGCATTTACAACAGATGCACCAACACCATGCAAACCACCAGAAACCTTATAACCGCCACCGCCAAATTTACCACCAGCGTGGAGGACAGTCATAATAACCTCAACTGCAGGACGTCCCATTTTTTCTTGTATACCAACTGGGATACCACGGCCATTATCCGTTACAAGAATACTATTATCTTCTTCAATACTAACGTTAATTTCATCGCAATATCCTGCTAATGCTTCATCGATACTATTATCAACAATTTCCCATACAAGGTGGTGAAGTCCTTTCCCACTCGTAGATCCAATATACATACCTGGACGTTTCCGAACTGCCTCTAGTCCTTCAAGTACCTGTATCTGACTTTCATCATATGCATTTTCTTGCATTTGTTTTTGTTCCATTGACACAAAGATCACCTACTTTTCCATTTAAACAGGGGTTTATGCCCTATCTATTTCACAATCTACCGTGCCGTTCGTTACATGAATTGTTTTCGCGTCTTTCAATGTTTCGTGTTCAATTCCGTCGACACTCGTCGTTGTAACAAATGTTTGCACCCTTCCTTGAATTGTATTTAACAGATGTGATTGACGATAATCGTCTAATTCTGATAAAACATCATCCAGCAAAAGGATTGGATATTCTTTAACCTCTGAATAAATCAATTCAATTTCAGCTAATTTTAGGGATAGTGCAGTCGTTCGTTGTTGTCCTTGCGAACCAAAGACTTGAACATTTTTACTATTAACGAAGAATTGTAAATCATCACGATGAGGACCAATTAAAGTCGTACCACGGAAAATTTCACGTTGTTTCACAGATTGAAAACTTTCATAGTATACTTCTTTTATTTTCGACAAATCCATTGATTCTGATACATCTACACTCGGTTTATAAATAATTTCTAATTCTTCTAATCCACGGCTTATACCACGATGAATTGGGGCTGCCCATTCTTGCAGTAAATGTAAAAAATCAAAACGCTTTTGCAATATTTTTGCACCGTGTTCAATCAGTTGCAGTGTAAATACATCCAACATCGTTTCCTCATTTTTACTATTCCCTTGCATTTTTTTTAGCAAGTGGTTTCGTTGCGTGAGCACTTTTTGATATTGACTTAATTCATACAAATAAACAGGAGCTATTTGTCCTAATTCCATATCTAAAAAGCGTCTTCTTACTTGAGGGCTTCCTTTTACAAGATTTAAATCTTCTGGGGCAAACATGACAACATTCATTTCGCCAATATATTGACTCAACTTTTGTTGTTCAAGTTGATTTAATTTTGCCTTTTTACCTTTTTTCGAAATATTTAATTCTAAAGACAAAGAACTATTTCTCTTTTGTAATTTCCCTTTAATTTGACCGAAATCTTCATCCCAACGGATAAGCTCGCGGTCATTGGAGGTTCTATGAGATTTCGCCATCGCTAACACATAAATAGCTTCCATCAAATTTGTTTTCCCTTGCGCATTTTCGCCGATAATTACATTCACTTTATCTTCAAAGGAAAGCTCTAATTTTTCATAATTGCGATAGTTTTTTAATTGTATTTCTGAAATAAACAAAGGGCTCCCCCTTTATGCCTGAACTTGGAAAGTTCCGCTACCCGGAATTTCAATAATATCGTTCGCATATAACTTGCGACCTCTTCTGTTTTCAAGTTCTTGATTCACGTACACTTCATATTCTTGTAAAAACCATTTTACAGCGCCACCTGTATCGATTACATCAGCTAACTTTAAAAATTGTCCTAGTGTAATATACTCTGTTGAAATTTTAATACGTTTCATAAAATCGCTCACTTTCTCAAAGTGTTCATTCTTTCATTGTACTAAATAAACTAGCATTAGGAAAGTAATACCCCAAAATCAAATAAGGGCTACTAGCATCTTTAAACTAGCAACCCTTATTTTCTATCTAGTAAGTACGAACTGGTAAAATTAATTGAGTAATTGAATCATCATTTACTGTACGAATTAAGAATGGTCTCATTGCCCCAGTAAAGCTAATCTTAATCTCTGTACTATCTAAAGCTTTTAATGCATCCATCATATATTTTGCACTAAAAGATATTTTTAATTCTTCTCCATCTACGTTTTCACATTGAACTTCTTCCACTACTTTTCCGATTTCCGGAGAATTAGAAGAGATTTCCAACATTTTTTGTTCTAACGTTGATAATTTTACAACATTATTGCGGCCGTCCCTTGCTAATAGTGAAGCACGATCAATGGCCTGTAGAAATTCTTTTGTATTCACAAAAATATCCGTCTTACTCTCTGCTGGAATTAGACGTGTTGTATCAGGATAATTTCCTTCTAACAATCTTGAGAAGAATAATAAATGTTTTGTACGGAATAATACTTGATACTCCGTAATAACGATATCTACCATTTCTTCCGACTCATCTAGAATTTTACTTAATTCATTTAGGCTCTTACCTGGAATTACAACATTTGCTTGAAACGCATCTGCAATATTATATCCTTCGATTTTTGCTTTTCGAAGTGCTAGTCTGTGACTATCTGTTGCAATACAAATTAATTCGCTGTTATATACCTTCCAGTTTACACCTGTCAAGATCGGTCTTGTTTCCGAAGTAGAAACTGCAAATACAGTTTGTCTAATCATATGTTTAAGTAAGTCTGTTGGAATCTTAAAAACATGATGCTCTTCAATCTGTGGTAATAATGGATATTCAGCAGAATCTAAACCATTCAAGTTAAACTCTGATTTTCCAGATTTTATTTTTGTCATAAAATGATTTTCCACAGAAATTTCGACAGTGTCTTTCGGTAGTTTTTTTACGATCTCACTAAAATATTTTGCTTGTAAAACAATACTTCCTGATTGTCCTATTTCTACAATCTCTTTTCCGTCCTCTTCGACTGGAATAAACGATTCAATAGAGATGTTTGCATCGCTTCCTGTTAATGTAACCCCTTCTTCAGTAGCGACAACTTTAATTCCTGTAAGAATTGGAATTGTTGTACGAGAAGAAACAGCCTTCATTACATCCTGTACACTTCTTACAAGATAGTCTTTTTGTATTGTAAAACGCATAAAGAAAAACCTCCGGTAAGTATAAGATTTTATTTAATTAATAAAGATAAAAAATAGTAGTAATAGTAATAGGGCTTGTGGATATGTGGATAACCCCGTTGAAAGATGTAAAAACAGTCTATCTACATGTGGATAGACTGTGCGTAAAACAAGGAGAGTTATTCACACTATTCAGCTACTACTTTAAAATATCATGAATTTCTTCGACTTGCTTTTGCAATTGCGTATCCGTTTTTAGTAGCTTAGAAATTTTTTCATGGGCATGGATAACGGTTGTATGGTCACGTCCACCAAATTCTTCACCTATTTTAGGTAAAGAGGAATCTGTAAGTTCGCGTGATAAATACATTGCAATTTGACGAGGAAACGCAACTGATTTTGTACGCTTTTTCGCTTTAAAATCTTCTAATTTTACTTGGTAAACGCCCCCGACAGCTTTTTGGATATCATAAATAGAAATAATTTTTGGTTTAGAATTTGGAATAATATCTTTAAGTGCTTCAGCTGCTAAATCAGCATTAATATCTTTGTTAATTAAAGACGAATAAGCTACAACTCGGATGAGCGCACCTTCTAATTCACGAATGTTTGAATCGATTTGATTTGCGATATACAGCATAACCTCGTTTGGTATATCAAGTCCTTCAGCTTTTGCTTTTTTACGTAAAATCGCAATTCGCGTCTCTAAATCTGGTGGCGTAATGTCCGTAATGAGTCCCCATTCAAAGCGAGAACGAAGACGATCTTCTAAAGTTGGAATTTCTTTTGGTGGCCGATCACTTGAAATTACAATTTGTTTGCTTTCTTCGTGTAATGCATTAAATGTATGGAAAAACTCTTCTTGAGTTTGTTCTTTTCCAGCAAGAAATTGAATATCATCTATCAATAAAACATCTACATTGCGATATTTATTACGAAAATCGACTGCTTTATTATCACGAATAGAGTTAATGAATTCATTTGTAAATTTTTCGGATGATAAATATACAACTTTTGCGTTTGGATTGTGTTCAATTACATAATGACCGATCGCATGCATTAAATGCGTCTTTCCAAGCCCAACGCCCCCGTAAATAAAGAGAGGATTATATGCTTTAGCTGGAGCCTCAGCTACAGCTAATGAAGCAGCATGGGCAAAACGGTTACCAGAGCCAATAACAAATGTATCAAATGTATATTTTGGATTTAACATGCTCTGTGGTAAATGAGTAGAATCATCTTGTGCTCGATTTTTTTTAATAGGAGGAAGATCGATATCCTCTTCAGCTTGACTTTGGGGAATAATAAAGCGAATAGCCAATTTTGCCCCTGTTAAATCATAAAGTGTTTCCGAAATGAGTTCTGAGTAATGAGATTCTAGCCAATCACGAGCAAATTCATTTGGAGCTGTAATCGTTAATACGTCTTTCTTTAAGTTATGTGCTGTTGTTGACTTCAACCACGTTTCATAACTAGGTTTACTGACCTTTTTTTCAAGTTCTTTTAAGGCACTATTCCATAAATCAGAGATGTTTTCCAAAGGTGTCCCTCCTTTACTAAGATGGTAAAAGAATAAGGTTGCGCAACAAATGTACAACCCGATAAATAGTAAATGTATATTTATACGAAACGTCTTTTAAAACCTAAAAACGTCGTTTGTATATGAGATAGGGTTTTCGACAAAAAAAGCAAATGTGGACAACTATTTACCCACATGTGATTAAAACTGTCCACATGTTATACACAAATTGTGGATAAAATAAACATGTGGGAAACTTATTCAAAGTGAAAACACAACTATAATATCAAAAAAAAGTAGCTATAGCAATGAAATTAATAAAGTTATCCACAAAATCAATACCTTGTGGAATAAACTTGTCCACAATACGATATACTGTGTAAAAGTAAGAAAAAAGTTTGTGGATATAAAAAACAGAAAAAAACATTTATCCACAAGGAAATATAAGAACTGTGAAAAAGAATGTGAACAGGTTCAAAATGAATATTTGATGAAAATTTCGAGAACCATTGACATTTTCCTAGTTGATTAACTATAATTTATAAGACTGTCTTTAACAGATATTCCTCAGGGAGGTGTCATATAATGAAAAGAACTTACCAACCAAATAAACGTAAGCGCAGCAAAGTACATGGTTTCCGCAGCCGTATGAGCACAGCGAACGGACGTAAAGTGCTAGCAGCTCGTCGTCGTAAAGGAAGAAAAGTATTATCTGCGTAGACCACTGATCGTTCAGTGGTCTTTTTTTCTAATAATAGTGAATTTCCGCTGATGAAATACAGGAGTGTCAATTGATATGAAGAAAAAAAATCGTATAAAGAAGAATGATGAATTCCAGGAGGTTTTTCAAAAAGGAAAATCAAATGCGAACCGTCAGTTTGTTGTATACCAACTAAATAAAGAAGAACAGCCAAATTTTCGCATCGGCCTTTCTGTTAGCAAGAAGATAGGAAACGCAGTAGTTCGTAATCGAATTAAGCGTATGATCCGTCAGTCCATTACAGAATTGAAAGATGAGATAGATTCTGGAAAAGATTTTGTTATAATAGCAAGGAAGCCTTGTGCAGAGATGACATATGAAGAAGTAAAGAAAAGCTTAATTCATGTCTTTAAACGCTCTGGTATGAAAAGAATAAAAAAGTAGCGTAAGGAAATGAATTACACTATATACATACCGAAACAAGGAGGAGCAGGCTTTGAAAAAGAAAATAGGTTTACTGGCCATGGTTATTACATTAATGGCAATTGCTACCGGCTGTAGTGAAACGGGTCAGCCAATTACATCGAAGAGCACTGGGATTTGGAATGAATATTTCGTATACCCGCTTTCTCAGTTAATCACGTATTTTGCGACATGGCTTGGTGATAATTACGGTTTAGCGATCGTTATTACGACCCTTATTATTCGTTTTGCATTATTACCATTAATGATTAAGCAAACGAAGAGTACGAAAGCTATGCAGGCGTTACAACCAGAAATGGTAAAGTTAAAAGAGAAATATAGCTCGAAAGACCAAGCAACACAGCAAAAATTACAACAAGAAATGATGCAGTTATATCAAAAAAATGGTGTAAATCCATTAGCCGGTTGTTTACCAATATTTGTTCAGATGCCTATTTTATTCGCATTTTATCATGCGATTATGAGAACATCAGAAATTAGTAAACATACATTTTTATGGTTCGATTTAGGACAGGCAGACCCTTACTATATCTTACCGGTTGTTGCAGCGATTACGACATTTATTCAGCAAAAGCTTGCAATGGCAGGAACTGCTGGTCAAAATCCACAAATGGCAATGATGATTTGGCTTATGCCGATTATGATTTTAATCTTTGCAATTAACTTCCCAGCGGCATTATCACTTTACTGGGTTGTTGGTAATATCTTTGGTATCGCTCAAATGTACTTTATCAAAGGGCCAGAAATTAAGGCTAGTAAGGCTGGAGGATCAGGTAAGTGAGTGTAATTACTGCTAAAGGACAAACAGTCGAGCTGGCAGTAGAAGATGCTTTAAGGCAATTAAACACTTCAAAAGATCAAGTTGATATAAATATTATCGATGAGGGTAAAAGGGGATTCCTAGGCTTATTTGGGAATCGTCCTGCAGTAGTAGAAGTTGTATTGAAGAAAGAGCCCATTCAAGAATGTGAAGAGTATTTAAAAAATGTTATTCGCAACATGGGTGTGGAAGTCGAGATTAGTAAAATTGTAAAGGGACGCGAAGTTGAATTTACAATTTCTGGTGATAATGTAGGTGTTTTAATTGGAAAAAGAGGTAATACGTTGAATTCTTTACAGTATTTGACAAAACTTGTCGCGAATCGCCATACGAAACAGTATATTGGTATCACACTAGATGCTGAAAATTATCGTAGTAAAAGAAAAAGTACGTTAGAATCGCTTTCTTATCGATTAGCAAAACAAGTGTCTAAAACGAAAAAAAGAGTTGTTTTAGAGCCGATGCCATCTTTTGAACGAAAAATCATCCATCAAGCATTATCTAATCATCAAGATATCAATACAACTTCTGAAGGAAATGAACCACATCGGCATGTTGTAATATCTTCCAAATGACCGGTTACTCAAATGAGTGCCGGTTTTTTTGAGGGGAAAACAGATGTGGATAACTAAAAACACTAAACTTATCCACTGTGAATAAGTTTAGTGTTTTTTACATGAGGACATAATAAAATGAGTTATTATTCTTTTGTAGATAGGTTCGTTATGGTATTCTAATAATTTAGTGAAGAAAATAATCGTGTTGAAATAGAGATAAATAAGCAAGTGAGGTGAAAGGACATGGAATTTGATACAATTGCTGCGATTTCCACAGCGCTTGGAGAGGGCGCAATTGCCATTGTTCGAGTAAGTGGGGATGATGCGGTTGAAAAAGTTAATCGTATTTTTAAAGGGAAGGACTTAACAGAGGTTCCTTCTCACACAATTCATTATGGCCATATTGTTGATTTAGATACAAATCAAGTTATTGAAGAAGTTATGGTGTCTATTATGCGTGCGCCAAGAACTTTTACACGCGAAAATATAGTAGAAATTAACTGCCACGGTGGACTTGTTTCGGTAAATAAAGTATTGCAGCTTATTTTAGCGCAAGGAGTACGATTAGCAGAGCCTGGTGAATTTACAAAACGTGCTTTTTTAAATGGTCGTATTGATTTATCACAAGCAGAAGCTGTCATGGACTTAATCCGTGCAAAAACAGATCGTGCAATGAACGTAGCGATTAATCAAATGGAGGGGCGATTATCTAAATTAATTGGCCGCCTGCGTCAGGATATATTAGAAACGCTAGCTCATGTTGAGGTAAACATAGATTACCCAGAATATGATGATGTGGAAGAGATGACACATAATATTTTAATTGAGAAAGCGACACATGTTCGTGCTGAAATTGCAAAAATATTAGAAACATCGAAGCAAGGGAAGATTTTACGTGAAGGTATTGCTACTGCAATCATCGGTAGACCTAACGTTGGGAAGTCATCGCTATTAAATAGTCTCGTTCAAGAGAAAAAGGCAATTGTAACTGATATTGCAGGAACAACTCGTGATGTTATTGAAGAGTACGTTAATGTGCGTGGTGTACCACTTAAACTTATAGACACAGCCGGGATTCGTGAAACGGAAGATGTTGTTGAACGAATTGGTGTAGAGCGTTCGAAAGAAATGATGAGCCAAGCTGATTTAGTGTTAGTTGTCGTTAATTATAGCGAAGCTTTAACGAATGAGGATGAAGAGCTATTCCGTGCCGTACAAGGAAAAGATTTCATTGTTATTGTAAATAAGACAGATTTACCGCAAGTAATTGATATGGAACGTGTTACAGAATTGGCAGCGGGAAATCGTGTTATTACGACGTCGTTAATTGAGGAACAAGGAATAGATGAGCTTGAAAAGGCGATAGCGGACTTATTCTTTGAAGGAGCAATTGATTCTGCTGATGTGACATATGTTTCTAACGCGAGACATATTGGATTATTAACACAAGCAGGAAAAACAATTGGAGATGCAATTGAGGCGATAGAAAATGGTGTTCCAATTGATATGGTGCAAATTGATTTAACAAGAACGTGGGAAATACTTGGTGAAATTACTGGTGATACCGTCCATGAAAGCTTAATTGACCAGTTGTTCTCTCAATTTTGTTTAGGAAAATAATATAGTGATGCTTTAGAAAGATAGAGATTATTAGGAGGAATAAACAATGGGATACAATGCCGGTTCATACGATGTTATAGTAATCGGTGCAGGTCATGCAGGATGCGAAGCTGGTCTTGCGGCAGCACGAATGGGCTCCAAAACATTAATGTTAACAATTAATTTAGATATGGTAGCGTTTATGCCATGTAACCCTTCTGTTGGTGGACCAGCAAAAGGGATTGTTGTTCGTGAAATTGATGCATTAGGCGGAGAAATGGGACGCAATATTGATAAAACGTATATTCAAATGCGTATGTTAAATACAGGTAAAGGACCAGCTGTACGCGCACTTCGAGCACAAGCAGATAAGTTCTCTTACCAACATGAATTAAAGAAAACAATTGAAGAAACACCAAATTTAACGTTGTTCCAAGGAATGGTAGAGCGTTTAATTGTTGAAGATGGCGAATGTAAAGGGGTAATTACGCAAGCTGGTGCTGAATATACAGCGAAAACAGTCGTAATTACGACTGGAACGTTTTTACGCGGTGAGATTATTATGGGAGATTTAAAATATTCGAGCGGTCCGAATAATCAACAACCATCTATTACTTTATCAGAACATTTAGAGGAACTTGGATTTGATCTTGTTAGATTTAAAACAGGTACACCTCCGCGTGTAAATAGTAATACAATCGATTACAGCAAAACAGAAATTCAGCCAGGTGATGATAAACCACGAGCTTTCTCTTTTGAAACGACAAAATTTATTATGGATCAAATTCCATGTTGGTTGACGTATACAAGTACGGAAACACATCGTTTAATAGATGAAAACCTGCATCGCTCAGCTATGTATTCTGGTATGATTAAGGGAACAGGACCTAGATATTGTCCTTCAATTGAAGACAAAGTAGTAAGGTTTAATGATAAACCACGTCATCAAATTTTCTTAGAGCCAGAAGGACGTAATACACAAGAAGTGTATGTACAAGGTTTATCAACAAGCTTACCAGAAGATGTGCAGCGTGATATGCTTAGAACAATCCCTGGTCTAGAAAACGTTGAAATGATGCGTACAGGTTATGCGATTGAATATGATGCGATTGTGCCAACACAACTATGGCCAACACTTGAAACGAAAAAAATTAAAAATTTATATACAGCAGGACAGATTAACGGAACTTCTGGTTACGAAGAGGCGGCAGGACAAGGGCTTATGGCTGGGATTAATGCAGCATGTCGTTCTTTAGGTGAAAAAGAAGTTATTTTAGGTCGCGAGGATGCTTATATTGGTGTCTTAATTGATGATCTTGTAACGAAAGGTACAAATGAACCATATCGTTTATTAACGTCTCGTGCAGAATATCGTCTATTATTACGCCATGATAATGCTGATCTTCGTTTAACTGAAGTTGGTCGTGAAATTGGATTAATTAAAGAAGAGCGCTATGAGCGATTTACAAATAAAAAATTACAAATTGAACAGGAAAAGGAACGTTTAAGCAGCATCATTATTAAGCCACGTCCTGAAGTTCAAGAATTAATTCGTAGCATTGGTGGAAGTGAATTGAAAGATGGAATACGTGCAAGTGACTTATTACGTCGTCCAGAGATGACATATGAGCATATTCATCTTTTAGTACCAAGTGAAGTAGAACTAAGTGATGAAGTGACAGAACAAGTTGAAATCCAGATTAAGTACGAAGGATATATTGAAAAATCTTTACAGCAAGTAGAGCGTATGAAGAAAATGGAAAATAAAAAAATACCTGTGGATATTGATTATGATGCAATTTCTAGCCTTGCTTCAGAAGCTAGACAGAAATTGAAAGATGTTCGTCCACTTTCAATGGGGCAAGCTTCACGTATTTCTGGTGTAAATCCAGCGGATATTTCCATTTTACTTGTGTATATTGAACAAGGAAAAATTGCGCGCGTATCGAACCAATAAATAGTAAGGAGATATTGTTAGATGAACATAGAACAATTTCAATCTATGCTAGAAGAGAAGGGGATCACTCTCTCTTCTAGACAGTTAGAGCAGTTCGAAATCTACTTCGAAACATTAGTAGAGTGGAATGAAAAAATGAATTTAACGGCTATTACGGAGAAAGAAGAAGTATATTTAAAACACTTTTTTGATTCGATTACAGCTGCTTTTTATTATGATTTTTCAAAACCATTCTCAATTTGTGATGTTGGTGCAGGAGCTGGATTCCCAAGTATTCCTTTAAAAATCTGTTTCCCGCATTTAAAAGTGACAATTGTAGACTCATTGCAAAAACGCATTAATTTCTTAAATCATTTAGCACAAAAGTTGGAATTAAGTGACGTTGCGTTTTGTCATGATCGTGCTGAAACATTTGGGAAAAAAGAAGGTGTACGTGAATCGTACGATATTGTAATGGCACGTGCAGTTGCGCGTCTTTCGGTATTAAGCGAGCTATGTTTACCACTTGTAAAAGTTGGAGGAACATTCATTGCTATGAAAGGTGCCGCGGCAAACGAAGAAATTGAAAATGGCAAGTATGCTTTAGAGGTGCTAGGCGGGGATCTAAAAGAAATGTCTACGTTCCAATTACCGTTTGAAGAAAGTGAACGTAATATTTTATTAATCGAGAAAAAGCGCAAGACACCAAAGAAATATCCACGCAAACCGGGAACACCCAATAAATTACCTATTGAAAAATAAATCTTATTAGACGTAAGATTAAATTATATAAATGAAAACGTAAATGTTTCATAGGAAACATTTTATGTAGAATAGTCAATAGGCCTAAAAGGTGGTGGAATATGTATGAAAAATACGTTTTCTCGTTTATTTGGCTTTGGAGATAAAGAGAGCGAATTCGAATTACAAGACGAAAGCCATGAAGAAATAGATAAAAAGGTATATGAAGAAATACAAGAAATTCCGATCGTAAATATTACTCCTAATCGTTATCAACCACGAACGGTTTTTGACGATGCACGTATCGACGAGTTGGCATTAACGATTCGTACACACGGGCTCATTCAGCCGATTGTTGTGAGGCAGTATGAGGATGATAAGTACGAGATTATTGCTGGAGAAAGACGTTTTCGCGCAGCAACGAAGTTAGGCTGGGAAAAGGTCCCTGCGATCATAAAGAACTTAAATGATACAGAGACGGCTTCTGTAGCGTTAATTGAAAATTTGCAACGTGAGGAATTAACAGCAATCGAGGAAGCTGTGGCATATCAAAAGCTGATTGAGTTACATAATTTAACGCAAGAAGCATTGGCACAACGACTTGGAAAAGGACAATCTACAATCGCAAATAAGTTGCGATTGTTAAAGTTGCCTGAAGAAATAAAAAGTGCATTGTTAGAAAAAAGTATTACAGAACGTCATGCTCGTGCTCTCATTCCTTTAAAAAATGAGGAATTACAACTGAAAGTTTTACAAGAAATTGTGGAAAAACAACTCAATGTAAAACAAACAGAGGAACGAATCGCGAAATTACTAGAAGAAGTAAAACCGAAGCGCAAGGCGAAGCAAAAAGCAGTAAGCCGAGACGCGAGAATTGCTATGAATACAATTAGGCAATCATTACAAATGGTGGCTGACAGTGGTTTAAATGTTAATTCTGAGGAAGAAGAATTTGATGAGTACTATCAAATTACGATTAAAGTTCCGAAGAAAAAATAATAATGATGTGTTAGAGACCTTATCCTACTGGAGAGGTCTCTTTTGCTATATTTTCTTGTTAATGAAGAAGGAGTTTAGAAATAAATTTTGAAGTTTAATAAGGACGGAAAAGAAAAACTTTTATTTCATGTTACAATAAACATAATTGTTACTAGAATAAGATAGAAAGGTTGAAAGTAGGTGACATCATGGGAAAAATCATTGCTATTGCTAATCAAAAAGGCGGTGTTGGAAAAACAACAACATCTGTTAATTTAGGGGCTGGATTGGCGCAAGTAGGTAAGAAAGTCCTTCTCGTAGATATTGATGCTCAAGGAAATGCAACGACTGGTGTGGGAATTGAAAAGTCAGAATTAGACCAATGTATTTACAATGTTCTTGTGGAAGATGCAGATGTTCAGGGAGTTATACGGAAAACCGCAACTGAAAACTTAGATGTTCTACCCGCTACAATTCAATTGGCTGGTGCTGAAATTGAATTGGTACCGACTATTTCCCGGGAAGTACGTTTGCAAAGGGCATTACAGCCAGTTCGTGATGAATATGATTACATTATTATCGACTGTCCCCCGTCTTTAGGGTTATTAACGATTAATGCATTAACAGCAGCAGATTCTGTTATTATTCCTGTTCAGTGTGAATATTACGCACTCGAAGGATTAAGTCAGCTATTAAATACAGTTCGACTTGTACAAAAACATTTAAATAAAGATCTAGCAATTCAAGGTGTATTGTTAACAATGCTAGATGCCCGTACAAATTTAGGGATTCAAGTTATAGATGAAGTGAAGAAATACTTTAGGGATAAAGTATACCGTTCCATTATTCCACGTAATGTTCGCTTAAGTGAGGCACCAAGTCATGGAAAACCGATTATGCAGTATGACGCTAAATCAAGAGGGGCAGAAGTATATATAGATTTAGCAGAGGAAGTGATTGCAGGTGGCTAAAGGTTTAGGAAGAGGGATTAATGTGTTTTTTCCTGATTTAGATGTGAAAGAAGAAGAAACGATTCAGGAGATTATCGTAACTGAATTAAGGCCGAATCCATACCAACCGCGTAAGCACTTTAATAAAGCTGCGATTGAGGAATTAGCGGCTTCTATTAAAGAACACGGCATATTACAACCGTTAATTGCTAGAAAGAGTATTAAAGGATATGAAATTGTTGCAGGTGAAAGAAGATATCGTGCTGCCAAAGAGGCTGGACTTGAAAAAGTACCTGCCGTTGTAAGGCAATTAAACGAGCAGCAAATGATGGAATTTGCTTTGTTAGAAAATTTACAACGAGAAGATTTAAATCCGATGGAAGAGGCAATGGCATACCAGATGTTAATGAATGAGCTAAATGTAACGCAAGAACAATTAGCGAAACGTCTTGGTAAAAGTAGACCTTACATTGCAAACTATACTCGGTTATTAAGCCTCCCTTCTTTCGTACAAGATATGATTGCAAATGGTCAACTTTCAATGGCTCATGGGAGAACTTTACTTACAATCAAAGATGAAGAACAATTGAAGTCCTTATTGAAACGCATTGAAAAAGAAGGATTAAATGTTCGTCAATTAGAGAAAATCGTCCAAGAGATTAATCAACACGTTTCACGTGAAACAAAACAAGTGAAAAAAGAGCGAAATATATTTTTCTTAGAACGTGAAACGTTCTTAAGAGAAAAGTTTGGCACAGATGTGAAAATTAAAGAGACGAAAAAAGAAAAAGGTAAAATCGAAATTGAATTTTTTAATAAAGAAGATTTAAATCGTATTTTAGAATTATTATCACATAAAAATTAAAAAGCAAACCATCTTATTATTTATAGATGGTTTGCTTTTTTTAATGCAGATAATTTTTGATCCGTCTCTTTTATACTTTGTGCGATTACATCGGCCATTTTCATCACTAAACTTAATCTCGTATTTTGAAGAACAAAAAACTCCATAAAACCATTTAAATTGACGATGCCGTGTATATGCAAATCACCAACTGCAGGTAATTTCTTATTCATCGCAGCACCAGGTTTACTAGGTCCTTTTCCAGTAGTAATTGAACCGATATTTTGAGACTTTCCTAAACATGCATCAACGGCAATTATAAAGGAAGTAGGATTTTCTTTCTGTATATTTTGAATTTTCTCTTCTAGATTCAGTGCATGCACTGGTTCATCTAGTGTGCCGAACACTTGGAAGTTTTTGATTTCTACTTGTTCTAGCTTAGTGCCAACTAATGGGCCGAGTGCATCACCGGTGGAACGATCTGTTCCGATACAAACGAGAATAAGTGGTATATTAGTTTGAATAGGAATATGGGAAAGCAAGAAGTTACTGATTGTCTCGGAGGCTTCTAAGTCTTGGTGCATAACATTTTGAGTTTCTTTTTCGAAAAAAGGTAAGCGAAAACTTCCAATATTCATGAAGCACCCATCCTTTTAATAAATTTTCAAAATATGTTATATGGCGAATAAAATGGAAAACTATAAGTGCGTACTTTTTGCAAAATGTAAATGAAAACGGAAATAATAGTACTAGTATATATATATTCGTTCCATTTTATACCTGGATAGAAGTTAACAAATGCAATTAAAGTTATAAATTTTTTCAGCAATCAGAGAGACTTCTGATACAATAAGAAGAATAACTAAAAAGAAATTTTGGCTGGAGAGGTAGAGATACATGGATTTATTAACGAAGTGGTTTAATTCTACGAAACAGTATTTATTGGATGCTGATCGTTGGGCTCATATTGGAGTTGCGACATTAAAAATATGTATTATTTTAACAATTGGTGCAGTTGTTGTGCGAGTTGCAAGAGCGGTTGTACGAAATGCGTTTCGCATGGGGAGCCGTTCTCCAATCCAAATTTCAGAACGTCGTACAGTTACGGTAGCGAAATTACTTGAAAATATTGTAGCATACGTTGTTATGTTCATTATGCTAATTGCGATTTTAGGTGTGTTTGATATTAATGCATCAGGTTTATTAGCGGGTGCCGGGGTAATTGGTTTAGCAGTCGGATTTGGTGCTCAAAGTTTAGTGAAAGACGTTATTACAGGTTTATTTATTTTGCTAGAAGATCAGTTTTCAGTTGGCGATTATGTTAAAATCGGTCAATTTGAAGGAGTCGTTTTAGAAATTGGACTTCGTACAACGAAAGTAAAGAGTTGGACAGGTGAAATTCATACTTTACCAAACGGAAGTATTGTTCAAGTTACTAACTACTCAGTTAGTAATAGTGTAGCATTTGTTGATGTATCTATTTCATATGAGGCTGACATTGCGAAAGCAGAGCAAGTTATTGAGGATTTATTAGTAGAGTTACCTGCACAATACGAAAAAATGGTAACGACGCCTCAATTATTAGGTGTGCAAACATTAGCTGCATCAGAAGTTATATTACGCGTTATTGCTGAAGTAGAACCGATGCAACATGCAGTTATTGCAAGAGCACTTCGTAAAGAGATTAAAAATCGTCTAGATTTACATGGAATTGAAATTCCATATCCACGTATGGTTTTATATAATCGTGAAGAACTGGTTAGTGGAAAAGCACTTTAGTATCGAGAGGGGTTTGGAGAGTGGAGCAAAAGGAATATAACTTGTACGACGTTGTGGAAATGAAGAAAGCCCACCCATGTGGTGAGAATCGTTGGAAAATTATTCGTATGGGAATGGATATCCGCATTAAGTGCGAGGGATGTGACCATTCAGTAATGATTCCTCGAAGAGAGTTTGATCGTAAGGTGAAAAAAATACTTGTGAAGCACGAAGAATAGAGAAAAAGTAACAGTTGCAGTAGGTGGCTGTTGCTTTTTTCGTTTGGAGGAAACTTGTCATTTTTTTCGTTACTATCTATAATGATGAAAGATTGAGACATAGGAGTGAAAAATATGGGATTAACGGCTGGGATTGTTGGATTACCTAACGTAGGGAAGTCCACTTTATTTAATGCAATTACACAAGCAGGAGCAGAATCTGCGAACTATCCATTCTGTACAATTGATCCAAACGTAGGAATTGTAGAAGTACCAGATGAGCGTTTAAATAAATTAACGGAATTAGTAGAACCGAAAAAGACTGTTCCGACTGTATTTGAGTTTACTGATATTGCAGGTATCGTAAAAGGTGCAAGTAAGGGCGAAGGGTTAGGAAATAAATTCTTATCTCACATTCGCCAAGTAGATGCAATTTGCCAAGTTGTTCGTTGTTTTGAAGACGAAAATATTACGCACGTTTCAGGAAAAGTAGATCCAATTGATGATATTGAAACAATCAACTTAGAGCTAATCTTAGCAGACTTAGAGTCTGTTGATAAACGTATCGAGCGTGTTGCGAAATTAGCAAGACAAAAAGATAAAGAAGCAGTATATGAGCATGAAATTTTAGTGCGTTTAAAAGAAGCTTTCGAAGAGGGGAAACCAGCTCGTACTGTTGAATTTACAGAAGAGCAAATGAAGATTGTTAAAGGCCTTCATTTACTTACAACGAAAGAAATGCTATACGTAGCAAACGTAAGTGAAGATGATATTATGGATCCTTCTGAAAATAAATACGTACAAATGGTAAAAGAATTTGCAGCAAATGAAAATTCACAAGTAATTGTTGTATGTGCAAAAATTGAATCAGAAATCGCTGAGTTAGATGAGGAAGAGAAAAAAGTATTCCTGGAAGAACTAGGCATTGAAGAATCTGGTTTAGATCAGTTAATCCGTGCTGCATATGACTTATTAGGACTTGCTACTTACTTCACAGCTGGTGTGCAAGAAGTGCGTGCATGGACGTTTAAACAAGGTATGAAAGCACCACAATGTGCGGGCGTAATTCATACAGATTTTGAGCGTGGATTTATTCGCGCAGAAACAGTTTCTTATGATGATTTAATGACAAACGGTTCTATGACAGCTGCAAAAGAAGCTGGAAAAGTACGTTTAGAAGGAAAAGAGTATATCGTAAAAGACGGAGATGTTATGCACTTCCGTTTTAACGTTTAATTTAATATTTCCTAGGAAAAATAAAGATATGAACTTGGCAAATATATTATGTGTTTGCCAAGTTTTTTACGTATTGGTGAGTTGATTCATATAACTTACTATGATATAATCTAAACTCGTGAGTAATTACTATAAATTAATTGCTCCTTGCCCATTATGGGCCGTTTAGACCAAAAGGAGGTGAAAGTGTAATGAGAAAGTACGAAATTATGTACATCATTCGTCCTGGCGTTGAAGAAGAAGCTCAAAAAGCTTTAGTTGAACGTTTTGCAGGTGTTTTAACAAACAATGGTGCAGAAATCATTAACACGAAAGAGTGGGGTAAGCGTCGTTTAGCTTACGAAATCAACGACTTACGTGAAGGTTTCTACATGATCTTAAACGTGAACTCTAACGCAGAAGCGATTAACGAATTCGACCGTTTAGCTAAGATCAACGAAGATATCCTTCGTCATATCGTTGTTAAAGAAGAAGAAAAATAATTGATATATAAGGGAGAGTGGTTCGATTGATGAATCGTGTTATCCTCGTTGGTCGTTTAACTAAGGACCCTGACTTACGTTACACGCCCAATGGTGTTGCAGTAGCTACTTTTACGTTAGCTGTGAATCGCGCATTTGCGAATCAACAAGGTGAGCGTGAAGCTGACTTTATTAATTGTGTAATATGGCGTAAACAAGCAGAAAACGTGGCAAATTATTTGAAAAAAGGTAGCTTAGCAGGCGTAGACGGACGTCTTCAAACTCGTAATTACGATGGACAAGATGGTAAACGTGTATATGTAACAGAAGTTCTTGCGGAGAGCGTACAATTTTTAGAGCCGCGTAATGGCGGTGGGGAGCAACGTGGTTCATTCAATCAGCAACCATCAGGAGCTGGTTTCGGTAACCAAAGCTCTAACCCATTTGGTCAATCTAGTAATTCAGGCAACTCAGGTAACACTGGAAACTCTGGATTTACGAAGAATGACGATCCATTTTCGAATGTTGGTCAACCGATTGACATTTCGGACGACGATTTACCATTTTAATGGTATGAATCGGCTATTTTTAACAAAGAATGGAGGGAATAGACATGGCAGGACGCAAAGGTGGACGTGCGAAACGTCGTAAGGTGTGTTTCTTCACATCTAACGGCATCACTCGCATTGACTATAAAGATGTTGATTTATTAAAACGTTTCGTTTCTGAACGTGGTAAAATTTTACCTCGTCGTGTAACAGGAACAAGCGCAAAATACCAACGCAAACTTACAGTTGCAATTAAACGTGCTCGTCAAATGGCACTTTTACCATATGTTGGTGAATAATAGCGTATGAAATGCACAGTAGAGTCGGACTCTACTGTGCATTTTGCTATGCTTTTCTTTTTTGAAAGAGAGGTTAAATCATGAAACAAACAAAATTTATTACTGAAGGCGCAGCGTTATTAGCTATATACGCGATATTATTGCTTGTGTCTTTATACGTTCCGGTTTTAGGTACAGTTGTAACTTTCGCATTACCATTACCGTTTATATTGTTTACGATAAAATATAGGTTATCCAATGCTTTTATAATTTTTACAGCTGCGCTTTTTATTACCGTTATTGTGAGCCAGCCCTTGAATCTAGTGAAGACAATAATGTTTGGATTGATAGGGATTGTTTTAGGATCCATGTATAAAAAAAGAAAAAAGCCAATAGAGATCTTGATGACAGGAACCCTTGCATATTTAATTGGTTTTGTGCTCATTTATGTTGCAAGTATAAAGTTTTTTAACATAGATTTAATGAAGCAAATACAAAATATGTTTAATGAAGGTATGGCGCAAAGTGAAAAGATGGTAAGCGCTGCAGGTATGCCAATTAGTAAAGAACAAAAAGAGTTATTTGGACAATTCAATGAGATATTACAAACACTATTCCCGAGTTTACTTGTAATGGTTTCTGTTTGTTTTTCTTGGATTACAGTGCTCGTATCGGTTAGTGTCTTGAGGAAGTTAAAGTATGACGTTATATCTTGGCCTAAATTTAAAGATATACAATTGCCAAAGAGCATTGTCTGGTATTACGTTATATTTATTTTGTTAGCAACTTTTATAAAGGTAGAACCAGCATCATATTTATATATGGTATTTTCCAACCTATATGTCATATTTGCACTATTGCTCGTACTGCAAGGTCTGACATTTATCACCTTTTTAGCGCATAGAAAAGGATTTACTAAAGGTGTTCCTATTATTAGTTTTATTGTATGCATGTTTATTCCGATGATGTTTCCTCTTGTAACAATCTTAGGTATAATTGACTTAGGGATTTCATTGCGTTCTAAAATAGGGGGATAAAATAATATTCCTTATACTATTTTAATCTGTAAAACTAACTGGAAGGTGAGTTAGTTTTACTTTATAGGAGTTGTATACATGCCTGAATTTTATAAGAAACAGTGGTTTTTATATCCTGTTTATGTATTGGCATTTTTTGTATTTGTGCTAATTTCACTCCTCTGTTACTTTCATTTAATTATGGGAATATCAGCCTTTTTTATCTTTTGTATTGTACTTTTTGTCGTTATACGATTCGAACTTACTTTCCAAAGAAATTTTGAAAAACATACGACAGATATGATTACAAGGGTAAAGAAAGTGAGTAATGAAGCATTTAACCAAATGCCAATTGGTATTTTGTTATACAATAAGGATTATGGGATTGATTGGGCAAATCCTTATTTATCATCATGTTTGGGACAGCATGCATTAGCCGGTTGGCACCTTTACGATGTATCAGAAACATTACTCCTTTTTATTAAGGGGAAGACTTCTGACGATATAGTTTCTTTAAATAATCGAAAGTTCCGTGTTTTTGTAAGGAAAGAAGAAAAGCTAATTTATTTCTTTGATGTAACGGAACAAACAGAAATTGAAAAGATGTATGAAGATCAACGCACTGTTTTAGCTGTTATTTATTTAGATAACTATGATGAAGTTACACAAGGATTAGATGATCAATTACGTACGAATATAACAAGTCTTGTGACGTCACGTCTAAATGAATGGGCTGTTAAGTATGGCGCTTATTTAAAACGTGCATCTTCAGAGAGGTTCTTCGTTGTACTAAATGAAAGTATTTTAGCACAAATGGAGAAAGGCAAGTTTAACATTTTAGATCAAGTGCGTGAAGAAACATCTAAAAGGAATATACCACTTACGTTAAGTGTGGGTGTCGGATCAGGTGATATGCCTTTATCAGAGCTTGGAGCAATGGCTCAATCTGGTTTAGACCTTGCGCTTGGACGTGGTGGGGATCAAGTAGCTATTAAACAAGCGACAGGTAAAGTTAAATTTTACGGCGGTAAAACAAATCCAGTTGAAAAGCGTACTCGTGTACGTGCTAGAGTTATTTCGCATGCATTGAAGGATTTAGTATTAGAAAGTAGTAATGTCATTATAATGGGACATAGGGCCCCTGATATGGATGCAATTGGTGCTGCGATTGGTATTTTAAAGGTAGCTCAATTAAATGAGCGCAAAGGATATATTGTGTTAGATGAAAATGATTCCGATAAGGGAATTAAACGTCTGATGGATAAAGTGAAACAAAATGAAGAACTATGGTCTCATTTTATTACCCCGGATCAAGCGATGGAATTTGCAAATGATGAGTCCTTACTTGTTGTTGTGGATACACATAAGCCTTCTATGGTGATGGAGGAAAAACTGGTTCGTAAAATTGAAAATGTAGTGGTGATTGACCATCATCGTCGTGGAGAAGATTTTATTGAAGATCCATTACTTGTTTACATGGAACCATATGCTTCTTCGACGGCAGAACTTGTTACAGAATTACTTGAGTATCAACCGAAAAATTTAAAGATGACAATGTTAGAAGCGACGGCATTGTTAGCTGGTATTATTGTTGATACGAAAAGTTTTACGTTCCGGACGGGTGCTCGTACGTTTGATGCAGCTTCTTATTTACGCTCGCATGGTGCAGATACTGTACTTGTACAAGAATTGTTAAAAGAAGATATGAATCAGTATTTACGAGTTGCAAAAGCTATTAAAAATGCGTACATTTATAAAAATGGAATTGCTATTGCAAAAGTTGATAGTGATGACTATTACGATCAAGTGCTTATTGCACAATCAGCGGACACGCTATTAACGATGACGGGTATTATTGCATCATTTGTTATAGCGAAACGTGGGGAGAATTTCATTGGAATTAGCGGCAGGTCTTTAGGTGAAGTGAATGTGCAGCTAATTATGGAGAATCTAGGAGGTGGCGGGCATTTGACGAATGCAGCCACACAAATGAAAAATGTTACAGTAGATGAAGCTGAGGAGAAGCTTCGATTTGTTATTGATGACTATTTACAGGGAGGCACACAATCATGAAAGTAATTTTTCTAAAAGACGTAAAAGGTAAAGGTAAAAAAGGAGAAATAAAAAACGTACCAGATGGTTATGCAAATAACTTTTTACTAAAACAAGGATTAGCTGCTGAAGCGACAAACAGCAGTATGAAAACTTTAGAAGCTCAAAAGCGTAAAGAAGAAAAAGATGCAGCAGCAGAGCTTGAGAATGCAAAAGAGCTGAAAGAAACTTTAGAGAAATTAACTGTGGAACTGAAGGCGAAATCTGGAGAAGGTGGCCGTTTATTTGGTTCTATCACAAGCAAACAAATCGTAGACGCAATGCAAAAATCACACAAAATCAAACTTGATAAACGTAAATTTGAAATGGATGATGCAATTCGTGCATTAGGTTATACAAATGTGACTGTAAAATTGCATCCGCAAGTAACAGCAAAAGTAAAAGTTCATGTTAGTGAACAATAAAAATAAATTAAACAAGGAGGATTGCGTATGAGTGATGTAATGGCTGATCGTACCCCTCCGCATAATATAGAAGCTGAGCAGGCAGTCTTAGGTGCCATATTGATTGATCAAGATGCGTTAACGTCAGCATCAGAACTATTGGTACCTGACTCATTTTATCGAACGAAACATCAAAAGATCTTTGAAGTGATGCTTGGCTTGTCTGATAAGGGAGAGCCAATTGACTTAGTAATGATGACGTCAGCGATGGCTGATCAAGGATTACTAGAAGAAGTTGGTGGGGTTTCTTACTTAGCAGAGTTAGCAGAGATTGTTCCAACTGCTGCTAACGTAGAGTATTATGCACGAATCATCGCTGAAAAGGCGCTTTTACGTCGTTTAATTCGAACGGCGACTCATATCGTGTCTGATGGA
The DNA here is from genome assembly GCF_016483345.1 of Bacillus cereus group sp. N24. Lineage (NCBI taxonomy): Bacteria > Bacillati > Bacillota > Bacilli > Caryophanales > Bacillaceae > Bacillus > Bacillus cereus group sp. N24. Next base: position 116,160 of record NZ_JAEHCA010000014.1, on the reverse strand, counting down.
TATGAGAGAGAAGATGATGTGGACGGCCTTTTAAATGAGGCTGAGAAAAAAATATTAGAAGTATCTCATCAAACGAACGCTAAAGCATTCCAGAATATTAAAGACGTTCTTGTGGATGCTTACGATAAAATCGAACTTTTGCATAATCAAAAAGGTGAAGTTACAGGAATACCAACTGGATTTACTGAATTAGATAAGATGACCGCAGGTTTCCAACGAAATGATTTAATCATAGTAGCGGCGCGTCCGTCAGTAGGGAAAACTGCATTTTCATTAAATATCGCACAAAACGTAGCGACGAAAACGGATGAAAATGTAGCGATCTTTAGTTTGGAGATGGGCTCTGATCAGCTTGTTATGCGTATGCTTTGTGCAGAAGGTAATATTGATGCGCAAAGACTTCGTACTGGGTCATTAACTTCTGATGATTGGGCGAAGTTAACAATGGCGATGGGAAGCCTTTCAAATGCCGGTATATATATTGATGATACACCAGGGATTAAGGTAAATGAGATTCGAGCAAAATGCCGTAGATTAAAGCAGGAACAAGGTCTTGGGATGGTTTTAATTGACTATTTACAGCTTATTCAGGGAAGTGGGAAGTCGGGCGAGAACCGTCAGCAGGAAGTATCTGAGATTTCGCGTACATTAAAAGGGATTGCGCGTGAATTACAAGTGCCTGTTATTGCCCTTTCACAGTTATCCCGTGGTGTTGAATCTCGTCAAGATAAACGCCCTATGATGTCTGATATTCGTGAATCGGGGAGTATTGAGCAGGATGCTGATATTGTAGCATTCTTGTATCGTGAAGATTACTATGACCGTGAAACGGAAAATAAAAATACGATTGAAATTATCATCGCAAAACAACGTAATGGTCCGGTAGGTTCAGTAGAGCTTGCGTTTGTTAAAGAATTTAATAAGTTCGTTAACTTAGAACGACGCTTTGAGGATGGGGCATAAAGGCAGTATAAAAAAGAAACACATTTCTTATAATAAGATGTGTTTCTTTTTTTATAGAGTAAAGATAAGGCTTTCATAAGGTGAAAATATAATTCTTACGAACGAAAATGATTTTTAATAAAAAAATGTTCGCTTTTTTGGTTGACTTCTTTTTCGGTTTTGGTACAATTATATTGTTTGAATAGATCGTTTGAAAATTGCGGAGGTGCTTTAATAATGTCTTCAGTAGTAGTTGTAGGAACACAATGGGGCGACGAAGGAAAAGGTAAAATCACTGATTTTCTTTCTGAGCATGCGGAAGTAGTTGCAAGATATCAAGGTGGAAATAACGCAGGACATACAATTGTTTTCGGCGGAGTTAAATATAAGTTACACTTAATTCCATCTGGTATTTTCTATAAAGAGAAAATTTGTGTAATCGGAAATGGCTTAGTAGTAGATCCAAAAGCATTACTTGAAGAGTTAAAATACTTACACGACCGTGGTGTAAGTACTGATAATTTACGTGTAAGTAACCGTGCACACGTTATTTTACCTTATCATTTAAAACAAGATGAGTTAGAAGAGGCTAGTAAAGGTGATAACAAAATCGGTACAACGAAAAAAGGTATCGGTCCTGCATATATGGATAAAGCTGCTCGTATTGGTATCCGTATGGCTGATCTTTTAGACCGTGAAGCATTTAAAGAGAAGCTTGAGCGCAATTTAGTAGAGAAAAATCGTTTATTTGAAAAAATGTACGATACAGAAGGTTTCAGCGTAGAAGAAATCTTTGAAGAGTACTTCGAATATGGACAACAAATCGCACAATATGTATGCGACACATCTGTTGTATTAAATGATGCACTAGATAACAATCACCGTGTATTATTTGAAGGTGCACAAGGTGTTATGCTTGATATTGACCACGGTACGTACCCATTTGTTACATCTTCTAACCCGATTGCTGGTGGTGTAACAGTTGGAACTGGAGTTGGTCCGGCGAAAGTTACTCGCGTTGTAGGTGTATGTAAAGCATATACAAGCCGTGTTGGTGATGGTCCATTCCCTACTGAACTTAATGATGAAATTGGTCATCAAATTCGTGAAGTTGGTCGTGAATACGGAACAACAACTGGTCGCCCACGCCGTGTAGGTTGGTTCGATAGCGTTGTTGTAAGACATGCGCGTCGTGTTAGTGGTTTAACGGATTTATCATTAAACTCTATTGATGTATTAACAGGTATTCCAACTCTTAAAATCTGTGTTGCTTACAAATATAACGGAGAAGTTATAGATGAAGTTCCAGCAAACTTAAACATTTTAGCGAAATGTGAGCCTGTATATGAAGAGCTTCCAGGTTGGGAAGAAGATATTACTGGTGTGAAATCATTAGATGAGCTTCCTGAAAATGCAAGAAAATACGTAGAGCGTGTTTCTGAATTAACAGGAATCCAATTATCTATGTTCTCAGTTGGACCAGATCGTAACCAAACGAATATCGTTCGTAACGTATACGAAGTTTAATTGATATTTTTAAGAAAAACTCATGTCCGCATGAGTTTTTTCTTATCTTTTATAAAAAAAACAAAAAAAGTATTGCAAAAGTAAAAGATGATATGTTATGATACATCTTGTCGTCACGAAAATATGACGTTGGTGAGTATGAGCCATTAGCTCAGTTGGTAGAGCATCTGACTTTTAATCAGAGGGTCGAAGGTTCGAATCCTTCATGGCTCACCATTTTATTTTTCGTGGCCCGTTGGTCAAGTGGTTAAGACACCGCCCTTTCACGGCGGTAACACGGGTTCGAATCCCGTACGGGTCATGTTTTTTTATGTTTATTTTTGGTCCCGTGGTGTAGTGGTTAACATGCCTGCCTGTCACGCAGGAGATCGCCGGTTCGACCCCGGTCGGGACCGCCACTTTTGTTTATACCACCATTAGTGGTTTTATATATAGTTTTGGCTCGGTAGCTCAGTCGGTAGAGCAGAGGACTGAAAATCCTCGTGTCGGCGGTTCGATTCCGTCCCGAGCCACTCTCAGGATATTAAGTGGGCCCACTTGATATCCTTTTTATTTTGTGTAGTTTTACAAATGTGGGTAGTTATTTTACAATAGGATGAGGAGCCTCTAGCAGTTGAAGCTAGAGGTTTTTCTGTAGATCGTATAGGATTCCGTGTAAAGGTGGATCATACATGAGTCTATGAGAATAGAGGAGAGAACACTTAAATAAAGGTTGCTGTCATATAGGGATATACTATAGAAACATCAATATATTTAAGAATCATTGACCATATTTTTATGAGGAGGAAATAGACGATGATGGGAAAGAAAATTTTAGTAGTTGATGATGAAAAGCCGATTGCAGACATTTTGAAGTTCAACCTAGAAAAAGAGGGTTTTGAAATTGTAATGGCACATGATGGTGATGAAGCAATTGAGAAAGCTAATGAAGAACAGCCAGATATGGTTTTATTAGATATTATGCTACCAGGAAAAGATGGTTTAGAGGTTTGTCGCGAAATACGTAAAAACTCAGAAATGCCGATTATTATGCTTACAGCGAAGGACTCTGAAATTGATAAGGTATTAGGGCTTGAGCTTGGAGCAGATGATTATGTAACGAAGCCATTTAGTACGAGGGAATTACTTGCTCGTGTGAAGGCGAATTTACGCCGCCATCAACAAGGTGGTGCAGCAGAAAAAGAAGAAAATACTGAAATGGTTATTGGACCAATTATTATTAATCCAAATGCTTATAGTGTAACAAAGCGTGAGGAAAATATTGAGCTTACACATCGTGAATTTGAATTGCTACATTATTTAGCAAAACATTTAGGACAAGTTATGACACGTGAACATTTATTGCAAACAGTTTGGGGTTATGATTATTTTGGAGATGTGCGTACAGTGGATGTAACAGTACGTCGTTTACGTGAAAAAATTGAAGATAATCCAAGTCATCCTACTTTAATTGTAACTAGACGTGGGGTAGGGTATTACTTGCGTGACCCAGAGCAGGAATAATATATGAAAAAGGTTGGTTTTTTTCAATCCATTCATTTAAAGTTTGTGCTCATATATATGCTATTAATATTAATAGCGATGCAAGTAATCGGTGTATATTTCGTAAGAGAATTAGAAAAAAGTCTTGTACAAGGCTTTAAGGATTCCCTGACACAACAAACGAATTTACTATCGTATAATTTAAAGCAAGAATTTACAAAAAGTCGTGAAAAAACAGATCCAGAATCATTAGATGACGCTATAAAAAATTCGATTCAAAAGTTTGCATCGGATCGTAAGAAAGATATTCAAGAAGTAAGTGTATTTGATTCTAATAGAAAATTAATGGCGATTTCAGACACGGCTAAGCAAAATAAGATAGGCAGAACATCGACAGATATAGCTGTTCAACGGGTAATTGTACAAAATAAACTAGAATCAAAAATTGAGAAAGATGGAGGAACTGGCCATCGAGTTCAAGTGATGATTACTCCTATTCAAAGCGATAAAGCTGGGGAGGTACTTGGTGTCATTCGTATTGTTGCATCTATGGAAGATGTATACAAACAAATGAAGGATATAAATCAAATTTTTGCTACCGGAACAGTGATTGCTTTGTTAGTAACGGCTGTACTTGGGATTTTACTAGCTCAAACAATTACAAGACCAATTTCAGATATGCGAAGGCAAGCAATTGAAATGGCAAAAGGAAATTATTCGAGAAAAGTAAAGGTCCATAGTCATGATGAAATTGGCCAATTAGCATTATCTTTCAATAATTTATCAAAAAAGCTACAACAAGCTCGTTCTTCAACAGAAAGCGAAAGACGTAAATTATCATCTGTTTTATCACATATGACAGATGGAGTAATTGCTACTGACCGAAAAGGGGATATTATTTTATTAAATGACCCTGCGGAAAAGATGCTAAATGTTTCGCGTGAAACGGCGCTGGATCAATCGGTTTTAGAAGTATTGGGGATACAGGAAGAATTTACGCTGGATCATTTATACGAAGAGCCTGATTCTGTTTTATTAGATTTTAGTACGAGAAATGAACCATACATTTTACGTGCTAGTTTTTCTGTTATTCAAAAAGAGACGGGGAAGGCAAATGGTTTAATTGCTGTATTATACGATGTAACGGAGCAGGAGCGTATAGAAGGGGAACGCCGCGAGTTTGTGGCGAACGTCTCTCATGAATTAAGAACACCATTAACAACGATGCGTAGTTACTTAGAAGCGCTGACAGATGGTGCATGGCAAGATCCAAATATTGCACCGCAATTTTTAACAGTTACACAAGAGGAAACAGAAAGAATGATAAGGCTTGTAAATGCGCTGTTGCAACTATCTAAGCTTGATAGTACAGAACATCGTTTGATGAAAGAGTGGGTCGACTTTACTGACTTCTTTAATAATGTTATTGATCGCTTTGAAATGTCTAAAGAGCAAAATGTAAGTTTCAAACGATCTTTCTCTAAAAAATCTAGATTTATTGATATGGATACGGACAAAATTACACAAGTGTTGTATAACATTATTTCTAACGCATTAAAGTATTCGCCAGAAGGTGGAACAGTAACATATCGCTTACGTGATCGAGGGGAGTTATTAGAGATTAGTGTAAGTGACCAAGGTATGGGTATTCCGAAAGAAAACGTAGATAAAATCTTCGAACGTTTTTATCGTGTGGATAAAGCCCGTTCAAGACAAATGGGTGGTACAGGTCTTGGATTAGCTATTGCAAAAGAAATGATTGAGGCACATGGTGGTTCTATTTGGGCGAAGAGTGAGGAAGGAAAAGGAACGACGATTTATTTCACACTGCCACTGGCACCAGATGAAGAGGACGATTGGGAATGAGTATGGAAAACTTTAAAACGATAGTTCTAATTAATTTAGTTGTTATTAGTCTATTTTTAACTTTTAATTTATGGACATATGTTCCCGATTCCACTTCTGTGCAAAATACAAAATTTGTTCAAGGTAATGAAGAGATAAATCCGATAAAGATTTCAGGAGTTGTTCGCCCATCCTCTGTTATTGTTCATAAAGAAAAAAATCATTACGTAAGTGAGAATACGAACAACGTGAACTCACTTTATAAAATTCTTGAAAATGGAGAATTACATGATTTTAGGGAAATAACAGGCACAGTTCCTAAAGGGGATTTTCTTTCTTATGTACACGGAGAAGAAAAGATTGAATTTGTTTTTCCTACAAATGTGCCACTTGAGACGATTAAAGACATGTTCAATATCAAAGATAAAAATTTAGAATCTAATAGAAGTTTTAATCGCATTGTAATCGATCCTTCTCGAAGCAAGGACCAAGAAATTAAAGTTAATTTTATTTCTTATGATAATCCTCGTAGAATATATCAAGCGATGTTGAGTGGTGCTTATGTAAAGGATGTTATAAACGACCAAAATCGATTTATTACATTAGCAAAACCATATTTTGAATATCAAGTAAATGATACGAAAAAACTGTTTTTACCAGATGGAATTACGGAATTAAATCAGATAGAGTATTTTGTGTCTGGGTTAGATGTGGATTCATTTAAAAATGTTTTATTTAGTGATCCGCGTTATTTAAGTCCTATTACCGAGAAATCAAAGGAAACATTTACAGATGGTATTCGATCTATGGAAATTGATAAGTTGAATTTAATGTTGAAATATAAAAATTCCGCAGTATATAGTGATAAAGTTACAGATAATGCGATGCTTTTGAAGAAAAGCTTCGACTTTGTAAGTGGGCACAGTGGTAACTTAAATTCTTATCGTCTTGATTATATTAATAAGGGGAAAACCTCATTCCGTTTATACGAGGGCGGTTTACCTGTATTTAATGCAGATGGAATGGCTGAATTAAAACAAGCATGGGGTTCAGGCGAAATCATGCAGTATGAGAGATCTCTTTTTGATTTCAATATTCCTTTACCTAGTACACCCACTTCTCTTGCATCAGGTCGTACAGTGATGACATCATTAGAGAATAATCCGGAAATTGACAAAAATTCAATTCAGGATGTTGGTATTGGTTATAAAATGTCATTGAAATCTTCCGTGAACGGAGGTCCTGTGAACGGAGGAGAGATCAGTATTTTACAGCCGATATGGTATGTAAAATGTGATGAAGAGGGTAAACAAAAAATATATGAGTGGAGTGAGGGAGGACTAAATGGATTGGGATCGAATTAAAACGATATTTATTGTGACCTTTTTTGTTTTAGACCTCTTTCTTATCTTTCAGTTCATTCAAAAGCAAGATAGTAATCAGTTGGAAATTGTGACAGAAACAAAAATTGATCAACAATTAAAAGAATCTAAAATTACTATGGGGAGTTTTCCTAAAGAGCCGAAAAAAGAGTCATTTATTATGGCGAAAAATAAAAACTTTAAAGAAGAAGATGTGCAATCTTTAAAAAATCAAACAGCGCATCTGCAAAATGAATATACGATAGAAGGTAAGTTGAAAGAGCCATTTTTAAATGCAAAATCATTATCTAAGGATAAATATAATGATTTCTTAAAAAACAGTGTCCTTGATGGGCAGAAATACGAATTTGGAGCAATGAAAGACTCTAAAATTTATTTCTTCCAAAAGTATAAGGATAAGCCGATTTTCCACAATAATCATGCAATGATTGTTGTGGATTTAAATGAAAAAAACGAGCTTGTTTCGTATACACAAACAATGTTAACGGATTTGAAGGAAATGGGCGAAAGTGAAAAAACGAAAGAACAAGAAATTATCACTGCTCAAACAGCTTTGGAAAATATATATTTAAAAAATAAAATTGCAGAAAATACGCACGTGAAAGAGGCGCAGATTGGATATGCGGCTCTAGCTGAATCATCTTCTAATATACAAGTGCTAGCTCCAACTTGGAACTTAAAGACAGAGCAGAAAAAGGACTTTTTTGTGAATGCAATTGAAGGACAAGTTATGGAATTAGGGGAAACTCAAGTGCCGGAAGAACATAATGGAGTGAGAAAGAATGAGTATGCATTTTAGTGTGCTTGCAAGTGGAAGTACAGGGAATATGCTATATGTAGGAACGGATGAAAAAAAATTACTCGTCGATGCAGGTTTAAGTGGTAAAGCAACAGAGGCTTTATTTAAACAAGCAGAACTGAATATAAATGATGTATCAGGTATTCTTGTCACACATGAGCATAGTGACCATATTAAAGGATTAGGTGTATTGGCGCGTAAATATGATTTACCGGTTTATGCGAACGAGAAAACATGGAATGCAATGGAACATTTAATAGGAAATATCCCAACTGAGCAAAAGTTCATTTTCTCAGTTGGGGATGTGAAAACATTCGGTGATATTGAGGTCGAGTCATTTGGAGTTTCCCATGATGCGGCAGAGCCGATGTTTTATGCTTTTCATAACAATAATAGAAAATTAGCCCTTATTACAGATACAGGATACGTGAGTGACCGTATGAAAGGTGTTATTAAGGGAGCTAATGCTTTCGTATTTGAAAGTAATCATGATGTGGAAATGCTTCGTATGGGACGTTATCCGTGGAGCATTAAAAGACGTATTTTAAGCGACGTTGGTCACGTTTGTAATGAGGATGCTGCGTTAGCGATGGCAGATGTAATTACAGATGAGACAAAACATATTTATTTAGCACATTTAAGCTTAGATAACAATATGAAAGAACTAGCGCGTATGTCAGTATCGCAAGTGTTAGAGGAAAAAGGATTTGGAGTGGGAGAATCCTTTGAAATTCATGATACAGATCCAAAAATGCCTACTAAAATTCAATACGTATAATTCTTCATTTTAGTAAACAATAAAGGTGAATATAGTTGTTTTCAGGAAGATAGGTGAACAAATATGTCCTTTATTGATGAAGAAAAGTATCGTATAAAACGTGCAGGTAAAAAGAAGCATAAAGGTATTGTCATTTCTAGCATAGCAGGAACAATTGTAGGGGCTTCATTATTTGCATTTGGGGCGCCTTTATTTTCGAATCATGCTGGTGCGCTTCCGCAAGCTGAAGCAAGTGGAAGTAACATGGCTGAAGCTCAAGGGATTAAACAGGTTAGCTTTGTAGACGCTGTTGATCGCGCTTCTGAAGCTGTTGTTGGTATTATTAATATTCAACGAGACAATTTTTCAGAGGCAGATTCAGAAGCCGGTACAGGATCGGGTGTCATTTATAAAAAGACAGATGGACAAGCTTACATTGTAACAAATAACCATGTCGTTGCTGGAGCAAATCGTATTGAAGTAAGTCTAAGTGACGGTAAGAAGGTCCCAGGGAAAGTATTAGGAACCGATGTAGTCACAGATTTAGCTGTACTAGAAATAGATGCGAAGCATGTGAAAAAAATAATTGAGATTGGCGATTCTAATAAAGTTCGTCGAGGAGAACCGGTCATTGCGATTGGAAATCCACTCGGACTGCAATTTTCTGGGACCGTTACACAAGGCATTATTTCAGCTAACGAGCGTATTGTTCCTGTAGACTTAGACCAAGATGGTCATTACGATTGGCAAGTAGAAGTATTACAAACAGATGCAGCGATTAACCCAGGTAATAGTGGTGGTGCACTTGTAAATGCGGCAGGACAATTAGTTGGTATTAACTCAATGAAAATTGCTGCAAAAGAAGTGGAAGGAATCGGATTAGCTATTCCGGTTACTAGAGCCGTTCCGATTATGAATGAACTTGAGAAGTACGGGAAAGTAAGAAGACCTTATGTTGGAATTGAACTTAGATCATTAAATGAGATTCCGAATTATTATTGGTCCAAAACATTACATTTACCAGGCAATGTAGCAGAGGGAGTTTGCATTTTAGATGTGAAAAGTCCTTCACCAGGCGCGGATGCTGGTTTGCGAGAACATGATGTTATTGTAGCGGTAGATGGAAAACCAGTAAACGATATTATTGGGTTCCGTACGGCCTTATATGATAAAAAAATTAATGATAAAATGACTCTTACGTTTTATCGTGGTACAAAAAGAGCAACAACAACGGTGAAATTAGGCATTCAAAAATATTAAAAACAGGAGGGCCTACCTCCTGTTTTCTATTGTAGAAAAGTGAGGTGAAGAATATGAATTTACCTTGTTGTTTAGAACATGTTGAATTAGCGTTAGATATTATTGTTGATGAATGTGAAGTTGCACCGGTTATCAACAATGTGGATAACTCAGAAAAAGAGAAAAAAACATGTGAATTTTGTCAAAATGAGGCGACATATGTTGTATCGAACACAGATTCTCACACAATATGTGGGTAACATTTGTGGATATGTGGATAAGTTATGTGGATAACATGTTTGTAAGGTGGGGGATAAATGTGAATATCTCGATTATTTCAATCGGAAAATTAAAGGAAAAGTATTTAAAACAAGGTATAGCAGAATATTTAAAACGATTATCTGCGTACGCAAAAGTAGAAGTAATTGAATTGCCAGATGAAAAAGCACCAGAAAATTTAAGTGAAGCAGAAATGTTAATTGTAAAAGAAAAAGAAGGTATACGTATACTGGATAAAATTTCTGATGATACGCACGTGATCGCATTAGCGATAGAAGGAAAACAAAAGTCATCAGAAGAATTTGCAGTAAGCCTAGATCGTCTTGCTACATATGGAAAGAGTAAAGTTGCCTTTGTAATTGGTGGATCACTTGGACTAAGTTCAGAAGTAATGAAGCGTTCCAATGAATCTCTTTCTTTTTCAAAAATGACATTACCACACCAATTAATGCGATTAGTATTGCTTGAGCAAGTGTATAGAGCGTTTCGTATTAATCGTGGTGAACCATATCATAAGTAAATTTCCATTTGTATATAAAAAGAGTAAAAAAGACCATTGGATAAAAATCACCGATGGTCTTTTAAACATTAATAGGTGGTATGCAGATTTCCTAAAATAAGTATGTTTCTATTTCTAAAAAAGTATGCTGTAATATGAAGAGGAAAAAATTATAAGTAGTCAGAGAAGTGAGGAATTAAAGGTGAAGAAGTTTAAGAAGTTTTACTTAGAGATTACAAGTGTATGTAATCTTGCGTGCAGCTTTTGTCCGCCGACGGAAAGGCAGAAGCAATTCATTTCTGTGGAGGATTTTGCTAAAAGATTAGACCAAATTAAACCTCACACAGACTACATTTATTTGCACGTGAAGGGTGAGCCGTTGCTCCATCCAAAAATAGATCAACTGCTAGATTTAAGCCATGAAAAAGGATTTAAAGTTAATATTACAACGAACGGAACGTTAATTAATAAGAGAAGGCATAGACTGTTAAATAAGCCTGCTCTAAGACAAATGAATTTTTCCCTGCACAGTTTTGATGGACATCCAGGTTCGCAAGATAAAGAGGGCTATGTAAGAAGTATACTTGCCTTCATTAGGGAAGCAACAAGTCAATCAGATTTAATTGTTTCGCTAAGGTTATGGAATTTAACTCAGGATAATAAGACAAATGCTGAAATCCAGAAAAATAGAGAGCTATTATCCATAATTGAAAATGAGTTTGATCTGCCTTATCAAATTGAAGAGAAGCTTACACCAGGAAAAGGTATAAAAATTGCGGAACGTGTCTTTATTAATCAAGATTATGAATTTCAATGGCCGGCATTGCATGAAGAAGAGGATGATGGAAAAGGATTCTGTCATGGTCTTCGAAATCAAGCGGGTATTTTAGCAAATGGAACGGTTATTCCTTGCTGTTTAGACGGTGAAGGGATTATTAATCTTGGGAATATTAATAATGATTCATTTTCTAACATTATAGAAGGTGAAAGAGCAACAAACATTGTCGATGGATTTTCGAAAAGAGTTGCAGTCGAAGAGTTATGTAGGAAATGTGGATACCGTAAAAGATTTGGAAAGTAAATATGAAATAAGCCCTCATAAAGAAGCGAGGGCTTATTTTTTTATCCCGCATTAACGGGCAGTAAGATCCCCACCTCAAAATTCAGCGGAAGCAAAGAAGTTAGGTAGGGAATCAACTGCCCGTAAAAGCCCGATTGGTTCAACTAATAATCAGTGGGGGATGGACCCCCCACTGATTAAAGTTTCACTTTATTCTTGATAAGAACGCTCTAATTCATCAATTAAGGAGCCAACGTAAGAAACAGCTTTACGGATTGCATCTGGTTTTGACATATCTACTCCGGCATGTTTCATTAATTCAAGTGGTTTCATTGTACCACCAGCGCGAAGTACATCTAACCAGCGATCAACGGCGGGCTGCCCTTCTTCTTTAATCATTTGGGCTACTGCGGTAGATGCAGTTAGACCTGCGGAATACGTGTAAGAATATAAGCCCATGTAATAATGAGGTTGGCGCATCCAAGTTAAGCCGGCACCTTCATCGATTTCTACAGAATCCCCCCAGAATGTAGAAAGGACATTTGTTTTTATTTCGGTTAAACTTTTAGCTGTAAGTGCTTGTCCTTCTTCTGCTAGAGTATATACTCTTCGTTGGTATTCGCCCTCAAGTAAGTGAGTAACAAAGTTATGATAATATGTGCCAAGTAGTTGTAGAATGACCCATCTGCGCATTCTCTTATCGTTAGTTGTTGCAAGTAAATGTTGGGCTAGTAATAATTCATTCATCGTTGATGGTGCTTCAACAAAGTACATAGATGGACGTACATTCATAATGCGCTGGTTTTTATTTGCTAAATAAAAATGCCCAGCATGACCAAATTCATGTGCTAATGTGAAGCATCCGCGCATCGTATTTTGCCATGTAATTAAAATATATGGGTGAGAACCATATGGACTTGAACAAAATGCTCCTGTTGATTTGCCTACATTATCTGCAAGATCTACCCATCTTTCTTTGAAGCCTTTTTCGATAATGGAACTATATTCATCTCCTAATACTTTTAAAGAATCTTGAATGAGTTTGCTTGCTTCTTCGTAAGTAATTGCTGGATTAAATTCAGGATCTAAAGGTGCATGTAAGTCGCAGAAAAGCATTTGATCGAGTCCTAATACTTTCTTTTTTAAATCTGCAAAACGGCGCATATGAGGCGCTAATTCTTTATAAATAATATCAAGTTGATTGTTATACATTTCAAGTGGAACTTTTTGCGGCTCTAAAAGCATATGAGTAACGGATTCATATTTGCGTAAACGAGAAAGTGTCACTTGTTTTTTTACTTCAGTAGCATATGTTGTGGCAACTGTATTTTTATATCGCTTCAAAGTGGAAACAAACGATTCATATGCTTTTCTACGTATGTATGCGCTTGGAGAGAATTCATAATTGCTTTCAAATAATGCAAATGACACAGGGAATTCGTTTCCTTGTTCGTCTTGTATAGGATTGAAATCCATATCGGCCAATTTAGTCATGCCGTAAATTTTGTATGGAGAACTATGAACTTCGCCAAGTGCAGCAAGTGCTTCTTCTGTTTCAGGTGAAAGAGTGTGCTGCCTTTTGCTCAGCACTTCTAGTAATGATTTACGAAAAGGGTTGAGTTTTATCTCCTCAATTAAATATTTTTCAATCGTGCCTTCTTCAAATGAGAGAATTTCATTATGAATAAAGGATAGTGCTGTATGTACTTTCGTTCCTAGAGCAGAAACTTTGGAAGAGTTCGCTTGAATAACTGGATCTGTCCGATCAGCAGATTCTTTTAGGTTTGCATATGAGCTCAGTTTTGTTAATTTCATTAAAAGCTCTTCCTCTATAAGTAAGCAATTTAGTAAAGTAGTGGAGCTAGTATGCAAGTGTCCTTTAAGTGCATCAAGTTTCTGTATATCATTTTCTAATACGTTTAATGCAGCGTGCCACTCGGCATCAGATTTATACAAATCAGAAAGATTCCATGTTAGTTCAGTAGGAACTTCTGCGCGAATAAGGCGATTTTCAATTACATTTTTCATTTATTATAGCCCCCTTATTTTAAGTATTTAAAAATATGATACTAGAAAATTCAGTAAAATAAAAATATTTAACGGTTTTATACATAAAAAAGAAGGACAGGCATACACATGCTTGTCCTTCGAGCTGAATATAAGAATTAATATACTTTATCACCGTTGAAAATAGAGTTTTTCACGACAACATAATCTACAGTACGAATAGCATCTAATTTTGTTCCACCAGCGTAAGAGATAGAAGATTGAAGATCTTGTTCCATTTCGATTAAAGTGTCTTCTAAAGAACCTTTATGCTCCACGAACATTTTCTTACCTTCAACGTTTTTCTTCTCACCTTTTTGGAATTCAGAAGCTGAACCGAAGTATTCTTTATAAAGCTTTCCATCTTTTTCGATTGTTTCCCCTGGAGACTCTTCATGACCAGCGAATAGAGAACCGACCATAACCATAGTCGCCCCAAATCGAATAGATTTAGCTACATCACCGTGTGTACGGATACCACCGTCAGCAATAATCGGCTTACTTGCAGCTTTTGCACACCAGCGAAGTGCAGCTAACTGCCAACCACCAGTTCCAAAGCCTGTTTTAATTTTAGTAATACAAACTTTACCAGGTCCAATACCAACTTTTGTTGCGTCAGCGCCAGCGTGTTCTAATTCTCTTACCGCTTCTGGAGTTCCAACGTTTCCAGCGATAACGAAGCTTTCTGGTAAATGTTTTTTAATATGTTGAATCATGTTGATCACAGCATTAGAGTGACCGTGTGCGATATCGATTGTAATGTATTCAGGTGAAAGTTGCTCAGCAGCTAATTGTTGTACGAATTCGTATTCGTCTTCTTTAACACCAACGCTGATTGAAGCAATTAATCCACGTGATTGCATATCTCTAATGAACGAGATTCGTTTCTCTGGTTGGAAACGATGCATGATATAGAAGTAGTTATTTTCAGCTAAATAAGTTGCGATTCTTTCATCTATAATCGTTTGCATATTTGCAGGTACGACAGGTAATTTAAATTTATGTTTTCCTAAAGTGACAGTTGTATCACATTCAGATCGACTGTTTACAATACATTTTGCAGGAATTAATTGAATATCTTCATAGTCAAATACGTTTTCCATCATTTACACCCCTAAAATACGAATATTTTATTTGTTTCATTTGAAAATGTTCGTCCAAAGGATAATTTACATTATTTTCACTAATAAGTCAAAGGTTTTAATGTTTATATAAAAAAATTAAGTTGATTTAAGTCTGCTGTAGGTTTATATCGTCAAAATTTGTTTTAACATAACATGATTTAATGTAAAATTATGTGTGGTATAGGGAAAATCAAATATGTAAATTTAGGAGAGCTGTTAATGAAACGATTAGTGTATATGGATTGGTTGCGTGTGTTAGCGACAATCGCAGTAGTTACAATTCATGTCTCCGCTGGTTATGTTTCCACATTGGATGCAAATAACGTTTCGCGTTGGTTGTCTGGGAATCTTTTTGAGTCACTTTCACGCGCTAGCGTTCCAATCTTTGTGATGATTAGTGGAGCTTTATTATTAAAGGGTACGAAAGATATTTCTATTGGAGAATTTATACAGAAACGTGCAAGTAAGGTAATTATACCTTTTGTAGCTTGGAGTGTTTTATTTTATTTATACGGAGCTTATGCAGGATATTTCCCGCGTTCTATAAAACAGGGGATAAAATATTTTCTAACAGATAGTATTGGTGGACATTTATGGTTCATGTACATGATTGTAGGGATATACTTAATTACACCTTTACTGAAAATTTTTGTGAAGAATGCTCAAAAGAAAGAGATAGAGTATTTTTTAATTTTATGGTTATATGCATCTGTTGTCGTTAATTTGGCAAAATATTATTATCCTATCAACTTTAATATTGAATTATTTTACGTTACAAATTATGTAGGCTATTTCCTTCTTGGTTATTATTTATCCAATTATGATATTGTGAAAAAGTGGAGGAATTTGGCTTACATTGGAGGAATTGTAGGATTTATTATTACATTCTTTGTTACATATTATTATACAGTTCAGGCAAACGGACAATTGGATCAGTTTTGGTATGGATACTTTTCTCCAGGTGTTGTACTTATGGCGATTAGCTTATTTGTATTTTTTAAATATTCTTTCGAAAATTCAGAAAGAAAATTACCATTTGTATTACGCGGTATAAATCAAGCGAGCCTTGGTATTTATATCCTTCACTTTTTCTTATTAAATAACTATCTGTACAGAGTATTTCCAAAGGTGAATGAACATGCACATGCAATATTGGCAATACCTATTAATGTAACAATCACAATTGTTCTTAGTATGGTAATTACTTTAGTATTGCAAAGAATACCAGTTGTAAAAAAATTAGTTCCATAAAAGATGAATACAATTTAGAGGGGCAGACTTATAATTAAGGCTGTCCTTTATTATTTAAGAATTATACGTAGATAAATTGAAACTTAAATGAATTGAAAACATTGATTTAATATAGTATCTTGGTATAACTTGACGTTAGATATGGAGAGTATAGTTATTTAAATATAAAATTCAAATGAGGTTAGTATATGAGTAAAAAGGAATTTAGTAATTATGCATTAAGTAAAGAAATAATACGAGCACTTACTGGTTTAGGATATGAACATCCAACAGAAGTGCAAGGAGAGGTTATTCCAGTTGCATTGAAAAAGAAGGATCTTGTTGTAAAATCGCAAACTGGAAGTGGGAAAACAGCTTCATTCGGTATTCCACTTTGTGAAATGGTGGAGTGGGAAGAGAATAAGCCACAAGCATTAGTTTTGACGCCGACGAGAGAACTTGCTGTTCAAGTGAAAGAAGATATTACGAATATAGGCCGCTTCAAAAGAATTAAGGCTGCGGCCGTTTATGGTAAGTCTCCATTTGCACGTCAAAAATTAGAGTTAAAACAAAAGACACATATCGTAGTGGGGACTCCTGGCCGTGTATTAGATCATATTGAAAAAGGTACCCTTTCTTTAGAATGTCTGAAGTATTTAGTCATTGATGAAGCAGATGAAATGCTAAATATGGGCTTTATTGATCAAGTAGAGGCAATTATTGATGAATTACCTACAAAGCGAATGACAATGCTATTTTCGGCAACACTTCCAGAAGATGTTGAAAAGTTATCCCGTACGTATATGGATTCGCCAACGCATATTGAAATTAAGGCGGCCGGGATTACAACAGATAAAATTGAACATACACTTTTTGAGACGAGAGAAGAGGATAAGCTTTCACTTCTTAAAGATGTAACAACGATTGAGAATCCAGATAGTTGTATTATTTTTTGCCGTACACAAGAAAATGTAGATCACGTATTTAGACAGTTAAACCGTGTTAACTATCCTTGTGACAAAATACATGGTGGTATGGTGCAAGAAGATCGTTTTGAAGTTATGGACGATTTTAGAAAAGGAAAGTTCCGTTATTTAGTAGCGACAGACGTAGCTGCTAGAGGAATTGATATTGATAATATTACACATGTTATTAACTATGATATTCCGTTAGAAAAAGAAAGTTATGTACATCGTACGGGAAGAACGGGACGAGCTGGTAATAAAGGAAAAGCTATTACATTCATAACTCCGTATGAAAATAGATTTTTAGAAGAAATTGAGGCGTACATCGGCTTTGAAATTCCAAAGGCATATGCACCTTCAAAGGAAGAGGTTATGAAAGGGAAGGCAGTATTTGAGGAAAAAATACATGCTAAACCAATTATAAAGAAAGATAAAAGTGCAGACTTAAACAAAGGGATTATGAAGCTGTACTTTAATGGCGGGAAGAAAAAGAAAATTAGAGCGGTAGATTTTGTCGGCACAATTGCTAAAATTAAAGGTGTTACAGCAGAAGATATAGGAATTATTACGATACAGGACAATGTTTCTTACGTTGAAATATTAAATGGAAAAGGACCAATTGTTTTAAAGACCATGAAAACTACAACGATTAAAGGGAAACAATTAAAAGTCCATGAAGCAATTAAGTAAATAAAAAAACTATCCACTGTAACAGGTGGATAGTTTTTTTATTTACGATTCTTTTAAATCGTCCACTAACTTCTCCGCCAATCGTCTGTACATATTACTCATCGTCACGAAGGATGTTAGTAATAAAAACTTTTCTAGCTTTTGATCTTCTAAGGAGGAAATCTCATTTACTTCCCTAATACGGTTATTTACGTCCTGATTAAAGGTTTCCACATTGGTTTCAGTAAGAGCAAGATAATCTTTATAGAGAGTATTTAATTCGAATGTATCATCGTTTAGTAAAGGTACATTTATATTTTCTAATGAGCTTTTTATGTCATTAATGGAAAGGGCTCCTTTTAATTGGTAAATCAAGCTAATTAAAATCATATGCTCTTTTGAATACTTTTTATTTTTAATAGGGATGAATAGTTTCCCTTTTGCGTAATTGTTAATCATTGTTTTTGTTAATACTTTTTCATCATCAGTTCTTGTTGTATCCGCATAAGTATTCTCAAATAGTTGAACAACTTGGTCTACATATAAGTCGACATTTGGGATATCCTCAAGTTTAATATTTTTTTCTAAATGTAATGATTCAAGTAATTTATTTATATTTTCCACGTAAAACCCCTCACTTTTATAACTTAGTGGAACTGAATGTTTAGCATATCTTTAAATATGGTATTACGAAACAAGTGAATTGTAAATGTTGACTAGTATAAATAATGTGTATATAATTACATGTAGTTATTAAAACTACATGTAATTATATGAGGGGTGTTTATATGAATGCTTATGTAAGAGAACCGGTTAATGCATTTACTCACTTAGGAGGAGCTGTATTAGCATTTATTGCATTATTAGCTATGCTTGTGAAAGTTTCTGTTAAGATGCCATCTTTTGCTGCAATTACAGCTGTTATTTTATTTGGTATTGGGATGATGGTCCTTTATATGGCATCAGCTGTGTATCATAGTGTTGTAGCCAGTGAACGTGTTATTTATTTCTTTAGGAAGTTAGACCATTCTATGATTTTTATATTAATTGCAGGTACATATGCACCCTTTTGCTTAATTACATTAAGTTCGGCAAATGGTTTACTACTATTTTGTTTAGTTTATGCAACTGCGATTTGTGGTATTGTTTTTAAAATGTTTTGGTTTAATTGCCCAAGGTGGTTATCGACAGGAATTTATCTTCTGATGGGTTGGTTAATTGTTCTATTCTTTGCACCGCTAGCTGAGAATTTAAGTACGGGAGGTATCCTTTTCTTAGTACTTGGAGGTATTTTTTATACAATTGGTGGGTTTATTTACGGTGCTAAGCCAAAATGGTTGGAGTTTAAATATATGGGACACCATGAAATTTTTCATGTTTTCGTATTATTAGGAAGCCTGGCACACTTTTTAAGTGTATATTGTTACGTAATTTAACAAATCAGAACGTTTGGATAGCTTTTACTAAAATTTTTGGGTAATAAAAAATGATATAGAAAAATATAGATGTTGAAGAGCTACATAACTTAAAGTTATGTAGCTTTTTATATAAAAGAAAATTTAAAATATTTAGAATTTATACCTTGGAATATGATAGGATAGATGTGTATTGAGATTATAAAATTTTATAATTGATGATAAGTGGGGGACTATATATATGGCGATACTTATAACGGGTGGAGCAGGATATATTGGTAGTCATACGTGTATAGAATTATTAAATAATAATTATAAAATTATAGTCGTAGATAATCTTTCAAATAGTTCAATAGAGTCTTTAAACCGAGTAAAAGAAATAACAGGGAAACAATTTAAATTTTATAATGAAAGTGTTTTAAATCGTGAAAAAATGAATGGGATTTTTTTGGAAAATAACATTGAAGCAGTTATTCATTTTGCTGGCTTCAAAGCAGTTGGGGAATCTACTACAATTCCGCTTACATATTATTATAATAATATTATAAGTACGATTATATTATGTGATGTAATGCAAAAACATAATGTGAAAAAATTTATTTTTAGTTCGTCTGCAACTGTATATGGAATTCCAAAAACATCACCAATTACGGAAGAATTTCCATTAAGCGTGACAAATCCATACGGGCAAACAAAGTTAATGATAGAGCAAATTATGCGTGATGTTGCAAAAGCTGATGGTGAATGGAGTATCGCGTTACTTCGTTATTTCAACCCATTTGGGGCGCATCAAAGTGGTCGTATTGGAGAAGATCCAAATGGGATTCCAAATAATTTAATGCCATATGTAACACAAGTAGCGGTAGGGAAGTTAAAGGAATTAAATATATTTGGAAATGACTATCCAACAAAAGACGGGACAGGTGTTCGTGATTATATTCACGTTGTTGACCTTGCAAAAGGACATGTAAAGGCACTTGAGAAAGTGCTTGAAACTACAGGAATAGATGCATATAACCTTGGTACAGGGAAAGGGTATAGTGTATTGGAGATGGTCAATGCTTTTGAGAAGGTTTCGGGCAAAAAAATACCTTATAAAATTATCGGGCGTCGTTCTGGGGACGTAGCGATATGTTTTGCTGATGTATCTAAAGCGAAGCGAGAATTAGGATGGGAAGCGGAATATGGATTAGAAGAAATGTGTTTAGATTCTTGGAGATGGCAGGTAAATAATAAAAATGGCTATCAAATGATTTAAGGAGGATACTTTATTTTTATTGTATTTATGTATAATAAAGGAACCAAAGGTCAGTAATAGTTTTCGTTGAGGAAAAGAAAATGAAAGAGAGTATTACTGACCATAGCACTTCAATAGGAATTTAATCTATTGAATGCTTTTATAAATTGGTGATTTGGAAAGAGAACTTAATGAATTCGAACAAGTTGTTTATGATATACGGTATTACCTTCTTGGCTTGCGTATGGCGGTATGCTTCGTCCAAAACAATTTGCGATAATATTGGAGTGGCTAGGATAAGAAATACGAATTTCATACAAGTCAACAGCGTCACCTAAATCAGCATAAAAAACTGCTAAGTTGTTCCCTTGTAAAATATATGGAAATACTACTTCCGCATTTTCACCAATTAGTACAGGTAATTTTACAGGATTAGAATAGTTAGACCAATCCCAAACCTCTATACTTACATAGTGTGCGTAAAATGCATCTAAATTTACAATGTTTACTACTGCTGAAACAGTTGCAGGCTCTCTTGTTAATACACCTGTGGAGTGAAAAACAGGTTGATTTGGATAATGAAGAGGCATAAATATCAAACCTTCCTTAAAATGATATGATTGTACTATATTTTATGCTAGGCATTAGTAGAATGAGATAGGGAAAATGTATCATTCTATTCATTTTTTATAGAAATTAAAAACGTATGATTGAAAAGTATTCCAACACTTGTATCCTTGTTAGAGTCCGTTTATAATCAAGGAATCCTATTGCATATTTTGATAGGGTTATTTATTATTGAAAGCGTTTTAAGTTTGCTCTTTTTTAAGGTAGGAAGTCTGACTTATTCAGATGAAAAATTATGTATGTAGTTTTAAATGGGAAGAAAAATAATATAGGTATCACTTTAAAGTGTGGGGAGGTTAAAAGTGTGAAAAGATAAGATTTTCACACGAATATATATGGGTTATGTAGGATTATTACTTTCAGGTGCAGCTTTATTTTTAAATAGTCTTGTTATATTAGGAAAAGCAGAGATGAAAAGCGCAGGTGTTTTTAATTTATTTGTGGGGGCATTACAAATTATCATTCCGTTCTATTTGATTATGATTTCTGATCAAAGTAATTGGACGGTATATTCATATGCAGCTACCTTTTTATTTGGATTAACCTATTTATATGTAGGTGTTACTTTTATAAAGGGAATGGATAGTAGTGGTCTAGGATGGTTCTGTATTTGGGTAGCGATTATTGCTTTATTCTATATGGTCGTTTCATTTGTTCAATTCAACGATGTTGTTAATGCGTTAACATGGTTTATGTGGGCATTACTTTGGTATTTATTCTTTGTATTAAATACACAAAAAAAGAATATCAATCAATATCTTGGAAGAATTGCTTTCGTACAATCATGGGTAACATTGACACTGCCTTCACTCTTTTATTTTATGGGAGTTTGGGGAGAGGGATTTGTATATGAACTATGGGTTTATGTATCAGTAATTTCTATTTTATATTTCTGTTATTGTATTTTTAAATATCGAGTACGTTAATGCGTCATATGTAGAAAAAACATGGAATCGTTAAACTGATTCCATGTTTTTTTATTTTAGCATTTATAATAAGGGAGGTAGTATTTTACAATTTATGAAAACGGGGATGATGAAGGTGAAAAAAGTATTGGTACTAGGGGGAACAAAATTTTTTGGTAAACATTTAGTACAAGTACTGTTGCAAGCTGGACATGATGTAACGATTGCGACGAGGGGAGTTACTAAAGATTCCTTTGGAAGTGCAGTAAAAAGAATTATCGTAGATAGAGAAGACGAAAAAGAACTAGCAAAGCGTTTAGAAGGTAAAAGTTATGATATTGTATACGATAATTTATGCTATAGCTCAAATGCAGCGAAGAGAGCATGTGAAGTGTTAAAAGAAAAAACTAAGAAGTATATTATGACATCTTCAATGGCTGTCTATAGGCCTGCGCTAGGTCTGTTAGAAGAGGATTTTAATCCATATGAGTATGCAATCACGTATGGAGATAGGAATGATTTTAATTATAGTGAAGGTAAGAGATTAGCTGAGGCAGTTGTATTTCAACATGCAGCATTCCCAGTTGTTGCAGTGCGTTTTCCAGTTGTTATTGGAGAAAATGATTATACGAAAAGATTACAATTTTACGTTGAACATGTTGTGAAACAAGAGCCTATCGTTGTGGATCATGTAGATGGAGATTTGGTATTTATACATGAGAAAGAAGCAGGAGAGTTTTTAGCTTGGTGTGGGATGGAAAACATAGAAGGGCCGATTAATGCTTGTAGCAACGGGGTAGTTTCTACCAGAGAAGTTATTCGTTTCATAGAAGAAAATACGGGGATAAAAGCTCTCATTCAAGAAGTAGGAGATAATAAAGCGCCTTATAATGAAGTAATTAATTGTACGTTACATAATGAAAAGGCTCGTGAATTGGGATTTCCATTCCGAGAGTTGAAACTAGAAATGAAAAATATTTTACGCCATTACATAAATACAATGAAGTAATCATAAATCCCCCGGTGGCAATCCGGGGGATTCTGGAGGATTTCGACAATACTGATTTTACATTACCAAATTTACCTTATACGCACGACTAATGTTTTTGTGATTGAATTGCTTGTAAATATTTCTCGTTTACCCGGTCCCAGTTCACTGTATGCCACCAGTTGGTAACAAACTCTGGGCGCCGATTTTGATACTTTAAATAATAGGCATGTTCCCATACATCAATGACGAGTAACGGGATCTTCCCTTCTTGCAAAGGTGTATCTTGATTCGGTGTACTCATAACAGAAAGTTCTTCACCGTCAAGAACAAGCCATCCATATCCACTTCCAAAACGACTAATGGCCGCTTTGGACAGTTGGTCTTGTAAGTTGTCAAAGGTATTGAAATAATAATCAATTCCTTTTGCAACGTCTCCATTAGGCTCGCCGCCACCTCGAGGGCTCATCACTTCCCAAAAAAGACTATGACAATAATGACCACCACCGTTATTTCTAACTGCTGTAATAATTTCCATTGGTAAATCATCCAAATTACATAGTAACTCTTCTAAAGATTTATTATGTAATTCAGTATAGTTTTCTAAAGCAGCATTTAAATTGTTTACATATGTCGCATGGTGCTTTCCGTGATGAATAGAAAGTGTATTGCTATCAATATATGGCTCTAATTCATCATAGTCATATGAAAGCTTTGGCAATTGAAATGAAGACATAATATTACCTCCTTTCTAGTTTAAAAGTTGGTCTAGGTAAAAATATTTTACCTGAGTCAAAAATACACTTATTTTTCATAGAAGTCAAGAGGGATTTCTATAATTTTCTGAAAATATTACAATAAAAGTAACACTTTCACTTTCGTTTGTGACTATTATCCTTTTTGCTTATACTGTAAATTAGTAGCGTTTGTTGAAATAGAAGGAGATTGTTTATGAGTAAAACGAAACAATTAATAGAGGAAGCGAGTAATTTTATTACTACTTGCTATAAAGAGCTTAATAAAGAGCAATTCATAGAAGAGCGTATAAAAGAAATTCACATGGAAATAGAGAGAACGGGAACGTATGAGCATACATTTGAAGAACTTGTTCATGGTTCGCGAATGGCATGGCGTAATAGTAATAGATGTATTGGAAGGCTATTCTGGAGTAAGATGCACATATTAGATGCACGTGAAGTGAATGATGAAGAAGGTGTATATAATGCGTTAATTCATCACATTAAATATGCAACGAACGACGGGAAAGTTAAACCGACAATTACAATTTTTAAGCAATATGAAAGTGAAGAAAATAATATACGAATTTATAATCATCAATTAATTCGATATGCAGGATATAAAACAGAAATGGGAGTAATCGGTGATTCTCATTCCGCTACATTTACGGATTTTTGTCAGGAACTTGGCTGGCAAGGAGAAGGTACGAATTTTGATGTATTACCGCTTGTATTTTCTGTTGATGGAAAAGAGCCTATATATAAAGAAATTCCAAAAGAAGAAGTAAAAGAAGTACCAATTGAGCATCCAGATTACCCAATCTCATCTTTAGAAGTGAAATGGTATGGAGTGCCGATGATTTCAGATATGCGTTTAGAGATTGGTGGTATTTCTTATACGGCAGCTCCGTTTAATGGATGGTATATGGGGACGGAAATTGGAGCTCGGAACTTAGCTGATCAGGATCGTTATAATTTACTTCCAGCAGTTGCAGAAATGATGAATTTAGATACATCAAGAAATAGCACGTTATGGAAAGACAAGGCATTAATTGAGTTGAACATTGCTGTATTATATTCATTTAAAAAACAAGGAATTAGTATTGTTGACCACCATACTGCTGCACAACAATTTCAGCAATTTGAGAAGCAAGAAGCTGCCTGTGGTCGCGTTGTAACAGGAAATTGGGTATGGTTAATACCGCCATTATCGCCAGCTGCCACTCATATTTATCATAAACCGTATCCGAATGATATTTTGAAGCCAAATTTCTTTCATAAATAATATTTAGTATAGGGGGATTTCCTGTAAAATATAAAATTTTTTTTATTACTGTTATGTAGCAAATGGAAGCCTTTACTCCCGGTTATTTTTGGCAGAAGCTTTTTGAACCAGGGAGTTCCTTATGTTATAATCAAATTTCTGTTTCGAAGACCTTATAGACATATAAGGTCTTTTGTTTTGCTTTTTTATGTAAGAGGAATAGAATGTTTCTTTTAAATAAGGGATTTAGCATATTTTTAGGGACAACATAAGTATGTGGAAAATTGATGAATTATTATACTTATATAATAATTATGTTTTGGATTTAAACAAGAAAACATAATAAAGTTGTTTTTTTTAGATTGCTGAGGAAGGAGGATGTGTAAATGAGGATGAAGAATCAAAAAACAGATTGGCCTGTATTTCTTATTAGTGGTGGTTCGCTTTTATTATTTGTAATCGCAGTTTTCTTAAATAAAGGTTATGTAGAGGGAGCTATTAATCGCAGTTTTGCATTTTCAATTAAGTACTTCGGGACTTTTTGGCAGATTTTATTGTTAGGTACATTTATTGTTGCGATGTGTATGGCATTCTCGAAATATGGGAAGGTCAAACTAGGTAATTTAGAAAAACCTGAGATTAGTACGGCAAAGTGGCTTGCTATTATTATGTCTACACTACTTGCCGGAGGTGGCGTTTTTTGGGCAGCGGCAGAGCCAATGTACCATTTGATGACGGTGCCACCAATACATGAAGGTATATCTGCTGGAACGAAAGAAGCAGTCATGCCTGCTTTAGCACAAAGTTATATGCATTGGGGATTTTTAGCTTGGACGATTTTAGGTACAATTAGTGCGGTAGTTATGATGTATGGACATTATCATAAAGGTATGCCGTTAAAACCTCGTACGCTTTTATATCCTATTTTTGGAGAGAAATTGCGAAAGAGTTTGCTTGGAACGATGATTGATGCATTTGCAATTATTGCAGTAGCTGCAGGAACAATTGGTCCGATCGGATTTTTAGGCTTACAAGCAAGTTATGGCTTACAAGCATTATTCGGAATTTCCGACGTGTTTACTACTCAATTAGCAATTATTATTTGTGTGGTAGCTGTTTCTACTATATCTGCGGTAACGGGTATTGATAAAGGGATTCAAATAATAAGTGATTTAAATGTTAAACTAGCGATTTTATTGATGGTGTTTGTGTTATTCTTTGGACCAGGTGGATTTATTATTGATTCATTTGTTTCTTCGTTTGGGTTTTATATAAATGAGTTTATACCAATGAGCACATACCGCGGGGATACAGGTTGGTTAGGATCTTGGACAATCTTTTTCTGGGGATGGTTTATTGGATATGGACCAATGATGGCAATTTTAGTGAGTCGAATTTCAAGAGGAAGAACGATTCGCGAAATCATCGTTGCAATTGGAATTATTGCACCTATTATTACAACGTTCTGGTTCACTATATTGGGGGGATCAGGTGTATTTTATGAATTAATGAAGCCTGGATCTATCTCGAACGCTTTAAGTGAATCTGGTATGCCAGCAGCGATGATTGCAATTACAGAGCAACTGCCACTATCTAATATTATTGGACCGGCATTTCTTTTATTAACAATTTTATTTGTAGTAACAACAGGAGATTCAATGGCTTATTCCATTTCAATGGCAGTGACTGGAGATGGAGATCCTAGAATTAGCTTGCGAATTTTTTGGTCGCTTATTATGGGAGCAGTTGCAGCAATTCTTTTATATATGGGAGAAGGAAGCATTAATGCATTACAATCTTTCATTGTAGTGACAGCTGTTCCGGTATCAATTTTGTTATTCCCGATGCTGTGGCTGGCACCTAAAGTTGCAGGAGAATTAGCATTGAAGCAAGGCATTGTACAAGAAAAAGATAAAACTGCTTTCTTATTCCAGAAAGCTAGTAAATCAAAATAAATGATAAATAAACACTGAAAAGAGGAAGCATTTTAAATGAGATGCTTCCTCTTTTTCGTTTAGTCTAATACTTTTCCCTTTGTTTCTGGCACACATAATAACATTGTAATTAATCCGATTGGATAGATGATGAAAATTAAGGATAATGCTCCAAGTAAATTGCCACCTGTAGCGAGTAAACCGATAATAACAGGGCCAAATCCAGCCAAACCACGTCCTGTACCGAAAATAAAGTTTTCCGCTGTAGAGCGAGCTTCGGCGGGATAGTTTTCAGCTAAAATGGCTCCGAATCCGCCCATCATTCCATTTGCAAAGAATCCGAGCAATGCACTTCCCCATAATAATAATGTTGAATCTGTGAATAGGAAGAAGTAAATAAGACAGTATATAGTACCGCCGATATAATAGATTGCAAAAGTTTTACGACGACCAATTTTATCAGCCAGAATACCAAAGGTTGCAATTCCAATGAGCATGCCAATCGTAGAGATGAACATCCAACCGCTCGCCTTTGCTAATGTATAGTTATATTTATTTGCTAAAATAGTTGGCATCCATGTGAAAATCCCATAATATCCGAAGTTCTGGATAAACGACATAATAATAAGACCAATTGTTGTTATTGTTACTTTTTTATTTGCAAATAACTTTTTAAGTGGGAATTTTTTTATTTGTTTTAGATGTTCTGCTTCAGTAGTTGTTAAAATACCATCAGCTTCTTTTTGTAACAATTCCTTTTTGTACCGTTGTTTTTGCTCCCATATTTTCGGTTCACTTAAACTTTTACGTACATAAACAGCTAGTAAAGCTGGAATTAGTCCGAATAAGAAAACAGCTCTCCAGCCAAAATGCGGGACAATAAATGCTGGAAGAAGTGAAGCTACTAAAACACCAAATTGCCATCCAAGTGCAACGACCGATGTTGCCTTAGCACGCATTTCTTTTGACCATGTTTCAGTTACGATGGCCATTCCAATTCCGAATTCGCCACCAACTCCCATTCCAACTAAAAAGCGAAGAATTAATAATTGCCAGTAATCTGTTGCGAAATAAATGAGTGCTGTTGCTAGTGAAAATAGTAAGATGGTGAAGGCCATTGTACGGATACGACCAAATAAATCAGCGATAAACCCAAATAAATAAGAACCAATTAGCATACCAATTGTCGTAGCTAATGTTAAGTTTCCACCTTCAACAGGGCTTAAATGAAACTCTTTTAAAATATAGACGAGTACGAAAGATAAGAGCAGCATATCTAAACCTTCTGCGGCGTATCCTAGTGCAGAACCAAACAGTGTTTTATATCTTTTCTCTTTCGTCTCCTCTGTTGTTTGTACATCAGTGGTGATGTTCATTATTATTCCTCCTTATTTTCTTCTACAGTCGCTATGGAAGAATAACAAAAGGCCTTCTCACCTGATATGATGAGAAGGCCAAAAAAGCATACGTATCTCTAAAAAAGAACATACGTATATTGTATTCCGACTTCCTTCTCAACCTCACGGGGTTGGGTTAAAGGACTGTATGATATTACTTTATTTTTAGCACTCTTCTATTACATTGTCAAATAAAGAGGAGATTTCCATGTGTAAAATATTTCAAAAAACATTTCATTCTTCTTGACGCCTACTTCGTTATTTTCCCATAATAAAACTAACTAAATAAAAAGGAATGAATCAAAGATGTTAAATTTAGTACTCATGATGATTGAACGCGTCGGACTTATCGTTATTTTAGGATTTTTACTCTCTCATATTAAAACGTTTAGGCGCCTTCTCCATAGGCAGGACGGATATGTAGATAAGCTTAAGCTTATTTGTATTTTTTCTGTGTTTACAATTGTAAGCAATTACACTGGTATTGAAATAGCAGGAAATACGATTATGAATGAAAATTGGCTACAAGGTGTTTCTTCATCAAGTACCATTGCGAATACACGTATTATGGGTGTGGGTATTAGTGGTTTACTTGGTGGACCAATCGTAGGAGTTGGGGTAGGAGTTATCGCTGGTATTCATCGTTATATGCTCGGTGGTACGACAGCGCTAAGTTGTGCAATTTCTTCTATTTTAGCAGGGATTATAACAGGGTATATCGGATACATTTTCAAAAAATATAACCGTACAATTACACCTAAGTTTTCAGCAATTTTAAGTGTTGTTATCGTTTCTTTAGAAATGATTATGATCCTATTAATTGTAGAGGATGGAATTAGTATTGTGAAAACAATTGCGATACCAATGATCCTTGTAAATAGTTTTGGAAGTTTTATTTTACTTTCTATGATACAAGCTATTTTGCGTCAGGAAGAGAACGCAAAGGCACTTCAGACCCATAAGGTATTACGTATTGCTGATAAAACGTTACCGTATTTTCGCCAAGGCTTAACAGAAGAATCGTGTAAGCATGTGGCACAAATTATTCACCGCTTTACAGGAACAGATGCGGTATCCTTAACAGATACAGAGAAAATATTAGCTCATGTTGGATTAGCATCAGATCACCATATTCCTTCACATAGTTTAATAACGGGTTTATCGAAAGAAGTGTTAAACACAGGGAAAATAATGAAAGCAAAATCACGTGAGGTTATTAATTGTCAACATGAAGGTTGTCCTTTGCAAGCGGCGATCGTTATTCCACTCACTTCACATGGAAATACGATAGGGACATTAAAACTGTATTTCAAAAATCCTAACCAGTTAAGTCGTGTGGAAGAGGAATTAGCAGAAGGGTTGGCAAAAATATTCTCTACACAACTTGAATTAGGTGAAGCTGAATTGCAAAGCAAATTATTGCAAGATGCGGAGATAAAAGCATTACAAGCACAAATTAACCCGCACTTTTTATTTAATGCGATTAATACAGTATCAGCTTTATGCCGAACCGATGTAGAAAAAGCAAGGAAGTTATTATTACAG
The DNA here is from genome assembly GCF_016483345.1 of Bacillus cereus group sp. N24. NCBI lineage: Bacteria > Bacillati > Bacillota > Bacilli > Caryophanales > Bacillaceae > Bacillus > Bacillus cereus group sp. N24. Next base: position 86,266 of record NZ_JAEHCA010000014.1, on the reverse strand, counting down.
CTTAGTGTGTATTTCCGCTGTAATTTGCAAGGGGCACGTCAGTTATTGATTCCACTAGAACAAGAATTAAACCATGTACAGGCATACTTATCACTAGAACAAGCAAGGTTCCCAAATAAGTATGAAGTAAAGCTGTATATTGAGGAAGAGCTAAAGACAACTCTAGTACCACCATTTGTTCTTCAATTATTGGTTGAAAATGCATTGCGACACGCTTTTCCAAAGAAACAACCAGTATGCGAAGTAGAAGTGCATGTGTTTGAAAGAGAAGGTATGGTTCACTTTGAAGTGAAGGATAATGGGCAGGGAATTGAGATAGAACGTTTAGAACAATTAGGGAAAATGGTAGTTTCATCAAAGAAAGGGACTGGAACAGCTTTATATAATATTAATGAACGTCTAGTCGGTTTATTTGGGAAAGACACGATGCTTCATATTGAAAGTGAATTAAATAAGGGGACGGAGGTTACCTTTATAATTCCAAAAAAAGTAGGGGAGGAAGAACGGGTTGTTAAAAGTATTAGTAGTTGATGATGAGATGTTAGCACGTGATGAGCTAAAATATTTATTAGAAAGAACGAAAGAAGTTGAGATAATTGGTGAGGCTGATTGTGTGGAAGACGCATTAGAGGAACTAATGAACTATAAACCAGATATTGTATTTCTGGATATTCAATTATCCGATGATAATGGATTTGAAATCGCAAATATATTAAAAAAGATGAAAAATCCCCCTGCGATTGTATTTGCAACGGCCTATGATCAATACGCATTACAAGCATTTGAAGTAGATGCGTTAGATTATATTTTAAAACCATTCGATGAAGAACGCATTGTACAGACATTGAAGAAATATAAAAAGCAAAAACAAGCGAAAATAGAAACGAAGCAAGAAATAAAGGGGACAGATGTAACAGCAGAGATGCATAAATTAGCATTGCCAATTGAGGAATCAATCGTACTTGTAAATATTGAAGATATTATATATGTAGGACTCGTAGATGGGAAAGTAACAGTAAAAACAATGAGAGAAACATATGTAACACACGATACACTTGTAATTTTGGAAAAGAAGTTACCACAAACAAGTTTTATGCGTGTTCATCGTAGTTTTATTGCAAATATTAATCATATTACAGAAGTGCAGCCGTGGTTCAATTCTACTTATAATTTAATTATGAAAGAAGGATCAAAAGTACCTGTTAGCCGTACATATGCAAAAGAACTTAAAAAGCTGCTTCGTATTTAAGAAGCAGCTTTTGTATTTCATCCTCTTATTTTTGTAACTGATTCTGTATATGTGACGCTCTGTTTTGTAAACGCTTACCAAAACGTGTACATCTTATACAATAAAGGTACCAAATCGAAAGAGGTGGCCAAAATGAGTACGAAAAAAGTATATAGTTTTTTATCACAAGCATTCATATTCTCAGCTATTATGTTAATTTCTAATATTATTGCAACACATTTACCAATTCCGATGCCTTCATCGGTAATCGGATTAGTCATTTTATTTAGTCTATTATGCTTAAAAGTTATTAAATTAGAGCAGGTTGAATCACTCGGAACAGCTTTAACAGGTATTATCGGATTCCTTTTCGTCCCATCAGGTATTTCAGTTATTAATTCTCTTAGTGTAATGGGACAATATTTTGTACAAATATTAACTGTAATTGTTGTCGCAACAATTATTTTACTCGCTGTAACAGGGTTATTTGCACAATTTATTTTAGGAAAAGATGACAAAGAAACAAAAGATACAAAAGAATTGAAAGTAGTTAATAAAGGACGCAAGCACGGAAAAGTTGCGTAACCATTTTAGTATATATTGTTAGGAGGTAATGAACATGGCAAGTACAATGACTCCATATTTCGGAATCGTCGTTTCATTAATCGCATACGGAATCGGCACATTATTATTTAAGCACTCAAAAGGATTCTTCTTATTTACACCGTTATTCGTGGCAATGGTATTAGGGATTGTCTTTCTAAAGGTAGGTAATTTTACTTTTGAAGAATATAATACTGGCGGAAAAATGATTAGTTTCTTCTTAGAGCCAGCAACAATCGCATTTGCCATTCCATTATATAAACAAGTTGATAAGTTAAAAAAATATTGGTGGCAAATTTTATCGGCTATCGTGGTTGGATCTATTTGTTCAGTAATTGTCGTATTCATTGTAGCAAAGGCAATTGGTTTAGATACAGCAGTAATGAATTCAATGTTACCACAGGCAGCAACAACAGCAATTGCATTACCAATCTCTGAAAGTATTGGTGGTATTCCAGCCATAACATCGTTTGCAGTTATTTTTAACGCAGTTATCGTATACGCATTAGGAGCATTATTTTTAAAAACATTTAGAGTGAAACATCCAATTGCGAAAGGTCTAGCACTTGGAACAGCAGGTCATGCATTAGGTGTTGCGGTAGGAATTGAAATGGGTGAAGTAGAGGCAGCTATGGCAAGTATTGCTGTAACAGTAGTTGGGGTTGTAACAGTTGTCGTCATACCGATGTTCATGCCATTCATTGGATAGTAAAACTTACTTAAAAAATGAGAAAAGCAAGCTATTTGTAGGACACATTCCTACTGATGGCTTGCTTTTTATGTTACAGTAGTGGTAAGACCTATTGTTAGTAAAATGCAAGTTTCCTTAAATCTTCATTAATACTGTGTAGAATACGTTTTGAATTAGGTCATTGTATTGTAAAATAAGAAGTAAGCTACTGTATGGTTTTAGGAATTATATGATAGCTCATCTTTATATGAATGAATAAATTATAGGTAGAAAATAGAGAGAAATCTACTTATTAACGTTTTACTTTATAGGACAGGAGAGAGTACTCGTCGATTATGCAAATAAAAAACCTGTTTCAAAGCAAAGGATTTCAGAGGTTACTCGTATTAGTAATACTTGCTCTCGTGTTATATGGGTTGCAAAGTATGTTGAATTTAATATTAATTACGTTTATTCTTACGTATTTAATGGATCGATTCCAAAAGTTTATTTCTCGCAAATTAGATAATTTTATGCCCATTAATCGAAAACTCATTATAGCATTTCTATACGTAATGTTAATTGGTGGAATTGCTATTACACTATTTAAATATTTACCAGTATTAACAATACAAATTTCACAATTGATTTATCAATTTAACGTATTTTTAAGAAATCCACCGGATAGTGAATTGATTAAGTATGCAGTTAATGCTGTCAATCATATGGAACTTTCGAAATATGTAGGACAAGGCGTAGACATTTTGTATAAATCTATTACGAATGTTGGGAAGTTCGGCCTTCAAGTTTTACTTTCTTTAATTTTAAGTTTATTTTTCTTGTTGGAAAAGGCACGTATTGTTGCTTTTACTGCAAAGTTTAAAGAAAGCAGGCTTGCAATTTTCTATCATGAAATTGAGTACTTCGGAAAGAAATTTGCACGTTCATTTGGAAAAGTAATTGAAGCACAATTTTTAATTGCGGTTGTTAACTGTGTTTTATCTGTTATTGCATTATGGATATTAGGATTTCCACAATTATTAGGTTTAGCGTTAATGATCTTCTTACTTGGTTTAATTCCAGTAGCTGGGGTTATTATTTCGTTATTCCCGCTTTGTATGATTGCTTACAATATCGGCGGTATTATGTACGTTGTTTATATTTTAATTATCGTAACAGTTATTCATGCACTTGAAAGTTACGTATTGAATCCGAAGTTTATGTCCCAAAAAACAAATTTACCGATTTTCTATACGTTTATGGTATTAATTTTCTCAGAGCACTTTTTAGGTGTGTGGGGACTTATTATCGGTATTCCGATCTTCATTTTCTTATTAGATGTTTTAGATGTGACAAGTGATGAAATGGAGAAGGATGTTGGAACAAAATAAAGTGAATAAAAGAAAAAGCATCGATGTTCGATGCTTTTTCTTTTATAACATGATGTTTCTTATCCTTTCCGGCAAGAAGACTCCATCTGATTTGTGTTACGGGTGAAACCCAACAATTCAGGTGGAGATGAATTGTCGTCAGAAGGTAGATTGAACTCTTTTGTTTCGTTCGTAACAATTTTTTGAGGGCGAATATTTGTTTCTTTTTGTCTTACGATATAATCAGTCATAGATAAGAAGGGAATATATCGTAAGACAACGAAATTGGATAATAATTATACGGTTACCTGAGTCAAAAGGAATACGATGAAGACCATGTTCACATTTTATTCCGCTCAGTTCCAAATATTGATTTGTCAAAAGTGTTAGTTCTTGTTTCATAAAACGGGATTTCCTAAAATAAAACACGATATTAAGAAAGAAATCATTTTAATGAACTCTCTAAGAAAGGTGGTGAAAACAATGACTAGAAAGAAAGCGTTGAAAGTATTACGTAAACAAAAGAAAAGAGAAAATATACAACGCTTCACTCAGAAACAGAATATCGGGCGAGCTTGCCTTACCGCAAAAGAATTTCGCTTACTGCAACGTATGTCGCATAGTTCAAAAGCGTTGCGAAATGTTGGATTGTACATTATTAAACAAAGTTATTTGAACCATAATAAAATGGCTACTGTAAAAGAAGTGGACACAGCCATGCAAGCTGATGTGAACTACTGGGGTGTTCAATCAAACTCTGTTCAAGCAATTCGTAGGGCCTTACTTACAGAAGTGAAGAGTTTTTTTAAAGCGTTGGGACAGTGGAAGAAAAAACCTGAAACATTCACAGGTCGTCCTAAGTTTCCGAATTATTCTCGTTCCACTGACAAACGAATTATTGAAATCTATCAAGTGCCAAAAGTAGATGATAACGGGTATTGGATGATTCCAATGAATGTTGCATTCAGAAAAAAATTCGGTTCCATTAAAATACGTATGCCTAAAAACGTAAGAAATAAAAAAATCTCCTACATTGAGATTGTACCGAAGCAAAAAGGTCGGTTCTTTGAGGTGCATTACACATATGAAATGCACATTTCTCAAATGAAGAAACAATCCACGACCACTAGTAACGCTTTGAGTTGCGATTTAGGTGTAGATAGATTAGTAAGTTGCGTAACAAATACAGGTGATACATTCTTAATTGATGGAAAAAAACTTAAATCCATTAACCAGTACTTCAACAAAATGATACGTAATCTGCAACTGAAAAATATGGGAAATGGACTTTCAAAACGTGTTGTAACGAAAAAAATGGCTGCACTTTGGCATAAACGAGAAAGACAAATAAATGGTTACATTTCACAAACTGTAGGCCTGTTGTTCAAAAAAGTGAAAGCATGCAACATAGATACGATTGTTGTAGGGTATAATGTTGGTTGGAAACAAAAATCAGATATGGGAAAAAAGAATAATCAAACATTTGTTCAAATTCCATTTCATAAACTAATTGCAGCAATTGAGAATAAATGTATAAAAAAAGGCATCCGATTTTTAAAACAAGAAGAAAGTTATACTTCAAAAGCTAGTTTTCTTGATAAAGATAGCGTTCCAGTTTGGTCTAAAGATGATAGGACTCAGTATCGCTTTAGTGGAAAACGAATCACTCGTGGTCTGTACCAAAGTAAAGCAGGAACATGTATCCATGCTGATATTAATGGTGCATTGAATACATTGCAAAAATCAAGAGTTGTACAATTGGATGAAAATTTCAAAGTGAAAACGCCGATTCTATTAGAGGTACAAAAACGTAAGGCTGTTGCTTCATGCATAGCTTAGTGGGTGCGTCAAACATCCATGTGTACTCGACTTGTCGGGGCTTGTAGCACACGCCGGATTCGTCTGAGTGGTGGCTTCTTCCACAAGGAAGAACTGCTCTTTTTCGAAAGGGTGGTGCAAGTGGGAAAACGATTGTTCGTTGCCAGTACCAACCAAAAACTTACTTGGGGTGTTACCATAAGGTGGCATGAATGCTAGAGCGTCAATTGTCTAGTGATAGATGAAAAGACCTAGCGTTCTAACTCAAGCCCCCCACTGAAACGTTTCATCTCAGTAGTGGGGAGTTGACGCCATACTGTAAGAAGATAGAATAGGGGTGAAATAATGGCTGTAAATGAAAAGATAGAATTGGCTACATTTGCTGGCGGGTGCTTCTGGTGCATGGTTTCGCCATTTGAAGAGATGGAAGGTATTATAAAGGTTGTTTCTGGCTATACAGGTGGTCATAAAGAAGATCCAACCTATAAAGAAGTTTGTTCAGAAACGACGGGACATTATGAAGCGGTACAAATTACATTTGATGCAAATAAAATGCCGTATGAAGAGTTGCTTCAAATATATTGGAGACAAATTGATCCAACTGACGTCGGCGGACAATTCCATGACCGTGGACAGTCTTATGAAACAGTGATTTTTTATCATAATGAAGAACAACAGAAAAAGGCAGAGGCTTCAAAAGAAGAACTTGCGAAGAGTGAGCGCTTTTCAAAGCCAATTGCGACAAAAATATTGCCAGCTGCTACATTTTATCCAGCTGAAGAATATCATCAAGGATATCATAAGAAAAATACATTCCGCTATGAGTTATATCGTAAAGGATCGGGACGAGATGCTTTTATTAAGCAACATTGGCCAAAGGATAATGCTCATTTAAAAGAAAAACTCAATGAGATGCAGTTTTATGTAACACAGGAAAACGGTACAGAACCACCATTTCGAAATGAGTATTGGAACCATCAAGAAGAAGGTCTTTATGTAGATATCGTTTCAGGCGAGCCATTGTTTACTTCTATAGATAAATTTGATAGTGGATGTGGCTGGCCGAGCTTTACGAAACCGGTGATGTCAGCTAGTGTGAAAGAAAAAATGGATGTTAGTCATAATATGACGCGCACGGAAGTGAGAAGTAAGGAAGGAGATTCACATCTTGGGCATGTATTTCCAGACGGCCCAGGACCAAATGGCCTTCGTTATTGTATAAATTCAGCAGCTCTTCGATTTATCCCAAAAGGGGAGTTAGAGAAAGAAGGATATGGGGATTGCCTAATCTTGTTTGGAGATAAAAAATAACCTCGCTAATTGCGAGGTTATTTTTTTATTATTTTACTTTTTTCTTTTTAAACTTGCTTAATACTTCATAAACGATTGGAACGATAAGAAGTGTTAATAACGTTGAACTTGTTAATCCACCAATTACTGTTACACCAAGTCCTTTAGAAATTAAGCCGCTGCCTTCGAATCCTAATGCAAGCGGGATAAGAGCCCCGATTGTTGCAATTGCAGTCATTAAAATTGGACGAAGGCGTGTAGCACCAGCTTCTAGTAATGCTTCACGTGTGGATAAACCTTCATTTTCTTTATGAATAACACGGTCAATAAGCACGATTGCGTTTGTTACAACGATACCAATTAACATAAGCGCACCAATCATTGCAGATACACTTAACGTTTCACCAGAGATTAGTAAGGCAACGAGTGCACCAATGATTGTGAATGGTAGCGAGAATAAGATCGCAAATGGTGCAAGGGCACCACCAAATGTAACGACAAGAACGAAGTATACAATGGCAATCGCAGCTAACATCGCTAAGCCAAGTTGTTTGAATGATTCTTGAATATCCTTTGTAACGCCTCCCATAGAAACGTCTACACCAGAAGGAAGATCCATTTTATCTACTTCTTTTTGAACTGCAGCAGATGCTTTTGAAACGTCATCCGATGTTAATTTCGCACTAACTTCTGCATAAACGCGACCATCACGATGTTTTACTGTGTTAGAAGTTTCACCTTCTTTTACAGTCATCACATCTTTAACAGCAATTTCATTGCCAAGTGGTGTTGTAATTTTTCGATTTGTTAAATCATCGATTGTATCATAATTTTGTTTTTCAGCTTCTACATATACATTTACATCTTTACCGTCTTTTTTTATTGTTGTTAAAACAGGGCGATCATGTTGATTAGAAAGACCCATTCCAATTTGAGCGGCCGTTAGACCCATTTTACTTAGCTTTTCTTGATCTGCTACTAAAGTGTACTCTGCATATGTTTTTGCAATACTAGAGTCTATGTCTTTTAAATCTTTGTTTTTCTTCATGATATTTTGAAGATCTTTTACGACAGGCTTAATGTCTTCCGAGCTATCTCCGTAAACGTATAGTTTAATTTCATTACTACCGCCACTTGCTCCGAAATCTTGGTTTTTCCATTCGCCTTTTCCAGACATCTTTTGTAAATCTTTCACGACTTGTTCTTTTTCTTTTTCAAAGTTTTTCGTATCGTTATCATATTGAACGAAGAACATTGCTTGATTTGATTGACCAGGACTCATTGGGTTTTCGCCACCTAATGAGAATTGAATTGTTTTGACGTCTTTATTATTTTGGAAGTGCTTCTCAGCTTTCGTTGCAATTTTTTCAACGTCTTCTAATGTTTGACCTGGCTCTGGATTGTATGTTGTAATAATCATTTTTTCTTCTTCAGAAGGTAAGAAGCTTACACCGATAATCGGCACAAGTGCGAGACTACCAACTAATAGAAGGACAGCGATACTTGATGTAATGATTTTATGATTTAAAGCCCATGCAAGTATGCGTTTATAACCGTTTGCTAATTTACTTGGTTTCTCTTCATGATGTACTTCTTTTTCTCTCATGCTCTCTTTTTTAAATAAAGAATGAGCTAGCATTGGTACGATTGTAACTGCTACTAGTAACGATGCTAATAAAGCGAAGACGATAGTTAAGGCGAATGGTAAGAACATTTCACCAATCATACCTTTTACAAGTCCAAGAGGTAAGAATACAGCAATGGTTACAATAGTAGAAGACATAATTGGGACAAACATTTCCTTCGTAGCTTCACGAATTAAATCTTTTCCGCGTAGTTTCTCTTCTGATAACGACATTCTTCGGTAAATATTTTCAATAACAACAATTGAGTCATCGACAACGCGTCCGATAGCGACTGTCATTGCTCCAAGCGTCATAATGTTAAGCGTAATATCCATTTGCTTTATAACTAAAACAGCAATTAATAAAGAAAGTGGTATAGAAACGACAGAGATTAATGTTGTTCGGATATTTCGTAGGAACAACATAATAATAACAATCGCAAAGATAGCCCCGAAAATTGCTTTGCTAAGCATTGTTTCAACCGATTTCTCAATCGGTGCACCTTGGTCGAATGTTGAGATGATTTCTAAGTCTTTATATTTTTTCTCAAGGTCTTTTACTTTATCTTTCACTGCATTTACAACATCAACCGTATTTGCATCAGCAGCCTTCACAATTTGAATTCCAATGGCTTCTTTTCCATTCGTTCGAGAAATAGATTCTGCTTTCCCAACTTCTTTAATGTCAGCAATTTCGTCTAATGTAACTGTTGGAATTCCATTCATAGCGGCTGGATTCATTTGCGGCGTTTGTGCACCGGTTCCAGCATTTTGATTACCTTGAGCGCTAGGTGCTGAAGGTACAGCTGGGATTTTTAGCTCTTTTAATGCTTTAATTGTTGTAATATTTCCATCTACAATAACTGATTTTTCCGTGTCTTTAAATGTATATAAGCCAAGTGGTAAAGATACATCCGATCCTTTAATCACATTTTTTACAGTATCTTCACTTAAACCTAATTCTTTCATCTTATCTTTCTTGAAAACAAGTTGTACTTCATCTACTTGTTGACCTGAAATTTGAACAGATGCAACACCATCAAGTCCTTTTAATCCTGGAACAACATTTTTTTCTACATTTTCTGTTAACGTAGCTAAAGATTCATTTTTACTTGCTACACTTAACGAAATAACAGGAAAAGCATTAAAGTTTACTCGTGAAACTTTCGGATCTTTTACGCCTTCAGGAAGTTTTACATTCGTGAGAGCTTCTTTAATTTCTGTTTCGGCCTTTTCCATATTTTTATCAAAATCATACTCTACTTGAATAGAAGATGCGTTTTGAAAAGATGATGAACTAACAACGTTTACACCGCTTAAATTTTGCAATTGCTCTTCCATCGGTTTTGAAACTTTGTCAGCTACTTCTTCTGGTGTAGCACCAGGATAAACCGTAGTTACTGTTACAACAGGTGTTGTAATATCAGGAATTGTTTCCAGTTTCATATTAAGCCCAGAATATATCCCTGCAATGGTAACAATAATGGTTAGTAGCCAAACTGCGAACTTATTTTTTAATGAGAAATTGATGATTTTGTTCATGTTTGCGCTCCCTTTATATCGTATTGACCAACTGGTCAGTCTAATACATAATATAACTGACTGGTTGGTCAGTAGTCAATGAAAAGAGATGGTATAATAAAATCAAATTCGAGTTTATAATATGATGCGAGATTAAACGTAGGAGAGAAGATATGAAAGAAAAAGAGCGCTTAATTATAGAGATGGCTATGAAGTTATTTGCGACTAAGGGTGTAAATGCGACATCAGTGCAGGAAATTGTGACAGCTTGTGGTATATCTAAGGGAGCTTTTTATTTATACTTTAAATCGAAAGATGAGCTTTTATTAGCAACACTTCGATATTATTATGACAAGATTCAAAATAAAATGATGGATATTGAAAAAGAATCACTATTACCCCGTGAAAAATTTGAAAAACAATTGTGCTGTCAGTTTAATGATATACAAAAGCATAAGGAATTTATTATTATGCATGCGAGGGAAAATGCTATTCCATTTAATAAAGAAGTAGAAGAATTTATGATGAGGATGAAATTGGAATCTCATGCATTTTATCGAAATAGTTTGTTGTCTATTTATGGTGACAAGGTTATGCCGTATTTATTAGATTTAGTAATTATGGTAGAAGGGATCTGCCGTGGATATTTAGAATTAATTATTTTACAAGCGCCAGAAATTGATTTGTCCTATGTATCGGCTTTTATTTTAAAAAGGGTGGATCATTTAGTAGATGGACTTATAGAATCTTCGGAAGAACCTGTTTTACATGAAGAAAGACTTGGAGAGTTTCTTTGTAAATCAGAGCTTATTAAAGAACAAGTTAAGGAGCATTTTTTAAAAGAAATAATTGTTTTTAAGCGTACATTAGCTGATCAATTAGAAGATGATGAATTACTTATTACGCTAGATGTTTTAGAGGCAGAAATGAGATTGCCAAATCCAAGGGTCCCAGTCATTCAAGGGATGTTGTCTAATTTAGATGTATACCCAAATTTAAAAGAGTTCCGTTTGAGACTTATGGGGTATTACAATATAAAAAGGTAACAATGATAGTTTTCATTGTTACCTTTTTTATTATGCATTCACTTTTTCTTTTTTCTGTGCAGCCTCTTCTTGTTCAATATTGATCGTTTCTTTCACGATATAAATCGGACGGTTTTTACTTTCGTCATAAATACGAGCAATATACTGACCGACGATTCCAAGACCAAGTAACTGAATACCGCTAAAGAATGTAATAGCAACCATAATGGATGCCCAACCTGTTTGAGTACCATCGCCGATGATTTTCACAGTAATTGTATAAAGCAAGACAATTATAGAAATGAGAACTGATAATAAGCCTAAAGACATAACAATTCGTAACGGTTTTGTCGAAAAGGCAATGATACCGTCTGATGCAAATTTAATCATTTTCTTTAATGGATATTTTGTTTCGCCAGCAAAACGCTCGTCACGTTCATATTCAACATACGTTTGGCGGAAGCCAACCCAAGACATCATACCGCGAATAAAGCGATTTCGTTCTGTCATTTGATTGAACACATCAGCAACTTTGCGATCGATGATTCGGAAATCACCTGTATCTTTTGGGATATCGATATCAGACATATAGTTTAAGAATTTATAGAAATATTTAGCAGTTAAAAGTTTAAACCAAGTTTCACCTTTACGTTGTTTACGTTTTGCATAAACAACTTCATATCCTTCTTCCCATTTGGCAATAAGCTCAGGAATAACTTCTGGTGGATCTTGTAAATCTGCATCTATAATTACAATAGCGTCACCTTTTGCAGCAGCAATACCCGCTGTAACAGCTACTTGGTGTCCGAAGTTACGTGCAAAATTAACAATTTTTGTACGGTAATCATTTGCTGCAATCTCAGATAAAATGTCCATTGTACGATCCGTACTGCCATCGTTTACAAAGACAAATTCATAATTAATATTATTTTGAAGCATAACGGACTTTAAACGATTATAACATTCCTGTGCTACTTCTTCCTCGAAGTACATAGGAACTACAACCGAAATTAATTTTTCCATGTTGTATCCTCCGTAGTTTTAATAAGTTGCTTAAGTTTAATCGGTAGCCTGTTCAGTTTGGTTGAATGTCCAAATTTTATTAAGGATAAAATTTATAACCATTCCAACACCAATTGCGAAGATTTGTGCAATAAATGCATTAAAGGTAAGTTTATCTACTAATATAAACAAACATAATGTATTAAAAGCCAATACAATTAAATTTACAGTTAGAAACTTAAAGAACATTGACGTGCTTTTATTATTAGGTTTAAACACCCAATTTTTATTCCAATAATAGCTATTGGCAACACCAATTAAATAGGCAATGGTATTCGCAACAAGATAGTTCATCCCGAGCTTTACCAATATCCCAAAACTAATAATTGTAATGAGTGTATTAAAGATTCCTACTAAACCAAACTTTAAGAGTTTTTCCATAATATTATCCTCATTTTTATAGAATATATAAATAAAATAGGTGAACAGCGTTATTGTTTATATTTCACAATTACCAATTATAACATAGTTTGTATTAAGGTGTTATATGTTTTAAATGGATGTTATTTTGAAATTATAGAATAGTTTTTCTAATAATTAAGGAATTGTTATTTATAATTTGAATACTGCGTAATATAAAATCAAATATGGAAATTATGATTATATTAAGGTATAGTAGCAGGTAGTGTAATTCAAATATATTTTTTGAATGTGCGTCATTAATCAAAGAGTATAGAATGGATAGGAATAGACACTATAAAATTATATTTTGGGAAAATATAATTTTTTTTTTTTATAAATAGTTTAAGGAGTGAGTTTTGGTGGAAAGGTTTTCAACAGGGTTATCAACTTTTTCTACGCGTGCTGTATATGGCATTTATAGTTTTTTCGTTGCTATATTAATTTTCGATTATTTCTCAAATACTGGAAAATATAATTATGTAATGATACTAGTCGGATTTTTATTTTTATGTACGATCGGAAACTTTATACTTAGAAAGGGATCGCTATATCTTGAAAGAGTAAACGAGAAAATATGTCTTTCGGCATTGTTAATTCTTTGTGTAATAGTTAAATCGGCATGGATTCTTACCTACAAGATTCATCCAATTGGTGATTATGCAACCTTTTTCTATACTGCAGAGGCGTTAGGACAAGATTTTGTTATTAGCAGTAGATATGTAGCGTTATTTCCACATATTTTTGGTTATGCTTCATTCTTAAGTATTTTTCTAAAAATATTCGGGTCAAGCTATATGATTCCACCTATTATTAATGTTGTTTTAACTACAATATCAATGGGATTAATATATTTTATAGCTAGAAAAATTGGTGGAGTGAGAACAGCTATAACAGCGAGTGTTTTATGGATTCTCTTGCCATCGCAAACAATTTATAATATGTTTGCAATTTCAGAACCGTTTTATTGTACAATATTGTTATTAACTTGGGCAATTATGTTAGTTATTCATGAGAAATTCCAAAATATAACTATTAAAAAGATTGTTGTGTACTCAATTCTATTAGCTGTATTACTTGCTTTAATGAATATGGTAAGGCCAATTGCAGCAGTACCAATTATAGCTTTAGCAATATGGATGTTTATTATAGATACAAAACATATCGGTAATAAAAAGATGCTTATTAACAAGATAACTTATGTAGGTGTTATCGTTATTACATACTTAATGCTCTCTTCGGCAATAAATCATTATATAACATTACGTTTAGGTGAAGATATAGCATCAGTACCAGGGTACAATATTCATGTAGGATTTAATAAGGCGGCTTCAGGATCATGGAACCAAGCCGATTCAGACCTACTATTTTATTACAGTGATAAACCAGGATGGAGCGCAGACGATGCTCAAAAACAAATGCTCGAAGAAGCTAAAAAGAGGATAAAAAACGATAATATAGATTTCGGGAAACTATTTTATGATAAATTTATTATCTTTTTAGGTAACGATAGTCAAGCTGTCTCATATGCAGGGCCAGGACTAGATCATGAAGTACGATATAATATAATAACGAATGTTTTTTATTACTTTTTACTAGCTACTTCATTGTTCGGAGCATTATTAGCTATAAAAAACAAAAATAAATCTTCACTTTTCATTATTTGTTTATATACAATTGGGCTAACAATGGCACAAATGATAGTAGAAGTGGCACCGAGATATCATTATTCAGCTACAATACCTATGATACTTCTAGCTGCTTTTGGTATTAATTATATATACAACAAAAAAGAGATGTAGATATAGTAAAAGGATAAATAAAAAAAGCAATTGTTTCAAAAGGGAGCATATGAAACCTTTTGGAAGCAATTGCTTTTTTATTTTTAAAATTTGAAGGATAAGAATTTACATGTGTTTGGAAGGACAGCTTATCGAGAAAAATAAATATCCCCTTGTATAAATGATATACCATGTAAGGGGATATTTATTAAGAATTAAGCTTTTTGCTGAGCCCATTCTTCTATATTCCAAACTTTTGTTACCCAATCTTCATAAAAGTCCGGTTCATGGCATACAAGAAGAATTGTTCCTTTATATGCTTTCATCGCCTTTTTTAGTTCCTCTTTTGCTGTAACATCAAGGTGGTTCGTCGGCTCGTCAAATAGTAACCAGTTGCTGTCTTCTCCCATTAGCTTACATAAACGAACCTTTGCTTGTTCACCACCGCTTAATTGGTTCAGTGGACGAGAAATATGTTCATTTTTCAAACCGCATTTTGCTAGCATTGCACGTACTTGGTGTTGGTCCATGCTAGGGAATGTATTCCAAACATCATCAATTGGTGTTATATTATCAGCTTTTACTTCTTGTTCGAAGTATGATGGATTTAAGAAGTCACCAAGACTTGTTTTTCCGCTTAATGGTTTGATCTTACCTAAAATTGTCTTTAATAGTGTTGACTTACCGACCCCATTACATCCAACGATTGCAATTTTTTCACCACGTTCGATTGTCATCGTTAATTTTGGTAATAACGGATGTGTATATCCAATCTCTACATTTTCTCCTTCAAAGACGAATCGGCTACTTGCGCGACTCTCTTTAAATGAGAATTCAGGTTTAATTGCTGTTTCAGGACGATCGATACGTTCCATACGATCGAGTTGTTTTTGACGACTCTTTGCACGACCTGTCGTTGAGTAGCGAGCCTTATTTTTCGCAATAAAATCTTCTTGTTTTTTAATAAATTCTTTTTGTTTTTCGTAAGCATTAATATGTTGGTTTTTATTAATTTCCGCAAGTTCTAGGAATTTTTCATATGTCGCTGTATAACGCGTCATTTTTGTAAACTCTAGATGGAAAATAATATCGACACATTTATTCATAAATTCCGTATCATGGGAAATTAATAGGAATGCATGTGGATATTCTTTTAAATAATTTGTTAACCAATGAATATGTTCAACGTCTAGATAGTTGGTAGGTTCATCTAATAGTAATACTTCTGGTTGTTCAAGTAGTAATTTTGCAAGTAACACTTTTGTACGTTGTCCACCACTTAATGCGGCAACATCACGATCTAAACCAATTGCGTCAATTCCAAGACCACGCGCTGCTTCCTCAATTTTCATATCTAATAAATAGAAACCCCCTGCTTCAAGAGCATCTTGTATTTCTGCCATTTGCTCAAGAAGCTCTTCTAATTCTTCAGGTGTAGCAGTTCCCATTTTTTCTGTAACTTCATTTAAAGCTTTTTCTTGTTCAAATAAAGGTAAAAACGCATCTGCTAATATGTCACGAATTGTGCGGCCAGGTGTTAAAATTGTATGTTGGTCTAAGTAACCATAATTTGTACCAGGTGTCCATTCAACTCGGCCTTCATCATGGATAAGTTGACCAGTAATTATATTCATAAATGTTGATTTACCAACACCGTTTGCTCCAACTAATCCAACGTGTTCTCCTGCGAGTAAGCGCATGGATACATCTTTAAATAATGTACGATCACCAAATGTATGGCCTAATTTTTCAACAGTTAATAAGCTCATAATGTCCTCCGTTCAATTCTAAATAGTGTCTTGAATCATGATACTAAATTCTTCGATATAATGCTATCATTTCAAAAATGTATATTTTTTCAAATAAGGAGTTGCATTATTTTGGAAAAAATATATAATATAATTGAACAGTGGTTAATTAAATCGTGAGGTATAAAAAATGTCGCCAAGAAGAGCAGTCAAACAAGAGTTAACAAGAGAAATGATTATGAACGTAGCAAGAAATTTATTTTTACAACAAGGATATCAGCACACTTCAATGCGTAAAATTGCGACGGAACTAGGGTATAGCCATGGTTCAATTTATTACCATTTTAAAAATAAAGCTGAACTTTTTTATGCGATGGTAGAACAAGACTTTCAATTGTTAAATGAAAAGTTAGATGAAATTAGTAAAAGAAACTTATCTCGAGAAGAGCAGCTAAAAGCAGTTTTATTTGGTTTTATAGAGTTTGGTTTGAAAAATCAAAGTCATTATGAAATTATGTTTTTAATTAAAAACGATGAGTTAAAGGAATGTTTGGCAGACGGCCCAAATGTTAGTTATGAAAAATTTGCAAAGGTTGTTTTTTCTTTATGTAATAAAAAAATAGATACAATGACGATATGGTCTGTCTTTTTATCATTACATGGGTTTGTCGCACATTATTGCGGAAGTGGGCAAACATTTGAAGAATTAAAGGGGCTTGCTCAAGTGCATGTAGAGTTTATTTCAAAATCGCTTCTAATGTAGGTGATTTTCTTTTTGTTATTAATTGAACAGTGGTTAATTAATTAGAGGGGGAACTTATGATGAGAAAAGCGTTAGTACTGGGAGCATCAGGAGCAATGGGTTATGCGATTACAAAGGAGTTATGTAATAGAGGGATTGATGTAGTTGCCTTTGCAAGAAATAAGGAGAAGTTGGAGAATTTATTTCAAGGAGAGGAACATATACAAACAGTAGCAGGAGATGTATTTGTAAAAGAGGATATAATAGATGCCGCGAAAGGTGTAGATGTTATATTCCATGCTGTAAATATCCCATATTCAGATTGGGAAAAGAAGCAACATAAACTATTAAGAAACATATTGGAAGTAGCAAAAGAGAGTGATAGTAAGTTAGGGATCGTTGATAATATTTATGCATATGGAAGGCAAAATCAAAGGTTGGTTAAAGAAGATGCTGAAAAGAATCCTCATACGAAGAAGGGGAAAATACGATTACAACTTGAAGCGATGGCAAAGCAGAGTAGCGTCAAAATGTTTATTGCTCATTTTCCTGATTTTTACGGTCCAAATGCGGAAAGCACACTTGTTCATCATACTTTACATGGCGTACTTGCAAATAAAGTGTCTAGCTTTGTTGGAGATAAGAGAATTGCACGCGAGTATATTTTTACGCCAGATGGTGCAAAAGCGATGGTTGAATTAGCGTTATGTGAGGAGGCTTATGGACAACAGTGGAACATACCAGGTTGCGGTGTCATTACCGGAGAAGAGATGATGCAATATATACGTGAATTGACGGGATATACAAAACAAGTTATGACCGTAAAAAGAGGAATAATAAAGTTAATGGGTTTATTTGATAAGCAGATGAAAGAATATGTAGAAATGCTCTATTTGACAGAAAAACCGGTTGTATTAAGTGGAGAAAAATATGAAATGCTCATTGGGAAAGTACCTAAAACATCTTATCGCGAAGGATTAGAGGAAACAATCTTATCTATGCAAAAGAAATAAAAGGTGTAACCATTTCATAGAAATGGTTACACCTTTTTCATATGAGTTTATTTTAAATATCCACGAATAATCCCGCGTAAACGATTTGCATGGAATTTACGTTTATCATTAGAAATATTTTGTGTCATACGGAATGTGGCAGCAGCAACAGCACGTAAGAAATAAGGGAATCCATAATGTAAGCGAATCACTCTGCCAAAACCGCCAGCATAAGAAATGGCACGTTTTAATGATTGTTCATTTATAACTTCTTCTTTTACAGGATGGTATACGAACAGATCTTTTCTAAATAAACCAGTGTGGTCTTTTTTCATACCGCGTAGAACAAAGTCGGTTTCTTCACCGGCTCCATAAATCGTTCCAGAGCCAACACCTAAATCCTCGTCGAATGTACCTACATCTTGTACAAATTGTTTTGTAAAGAATAGTGTAAAAGAGGGACCTAAAAATCCATATTTGTTATTAAGAATAATGTCTGTATTAGGTGCAAGTATTAAAGAACCAGTTCCTTCAACATTAGTAGTGTTTGTTGATATAAACTGAACATCGTTATTAGAGTTGAAAGTTTCTAATATACTTTCTAAAACATTTGTTTCATAAATACAATCGTCATCTGGAAAAGCGATGATGTCGCCATCCGCTACTTTTAATCCAGTATTTCGAGCTCTAGATAACCCTTTAATAGGTGTATAAATGTAGTTAATAGAAAATTTTTCTTTATATTCATCAAAGAGATCCGAGATTGGAGTATCATTTTGATCTACTACGATGAGTTCAAAGTTTTGGTAAGTTTGTTTTTCAAGTGATTTTAGTAAGTCAAGAATATCATCACGTCTGCCACAAGTAGCCATGATTAAAGAGAATTTCAATTTTAACAGCTCCTTTAAGAATTACGTTTAAGCTTTTTTAAATCGTGCTTGTATTTTTTCTATTAGAGTAAAGAGAATTTCATCCTTTGTTAAGAAAAGGATAAGAGCATATGTTAATCCGCATGCTACCATGACTAGGAGAACTTGTAGTATTTGCCCAGATACGAACATACGAATAACGAATGCTATTGGTACAAATGTTAGTGAATAAAATAGATATTTAAGTTTTTGCATATCAAATAATGTATAATTCACTTTTAATTTCTTTTTAACATAAATATATTCAAGTACAATTAATAAACTGTTAGCAATTGTAGTTGTGAAAATTGCTGTCGCTGGTGTAAGCACATGGAAGAATATTAGTGCAATATTGGATGCTAGGTTAATAAACCCGCAAATGAATAAAAAGCGTACTAAAATACCTTCCTTCTTTTTAACATAAATAATTTGATTCGATAAAATAGATTCAATACCAACTGTAATCATATAGAAAGCGAACACAATTAATGTATTACCAGCCCCAGCAAATTCTGATCCACCATAAATGACAACAGCTCCGTGAGCAATGAGCATTAAACCAATTGCGGCGGGAAATAGGGTGATAAAATACACTTTTGAAATTTTGTTTAACAAAGATTCATACTCACTTTCAGATGCATTTCCTGATAAGTAAGAAAGCCGTGGAATCGTTACTTGTACAACGCTTAACATAAGTGTATTAATAATGGTCATAATTTGAAAAGCCATAACGTAGTAAGCGACCTCTGCTTTTCCAGCGTATTCACCTAACACAAGACGATCTAATTGTGTATATAAAATATTAGCATTTGAAAAAATGACGACTAATAGCAACGGTTTTAAATGCGGGATAATGGTTAAGTTAGAAAAATCAAACTTTACTTGGCGTTTCACATATACAAAGCTAATAGAATGATTTAAAAATGTTGATAGTGCTAATAAACCTGCGAATGTTTTATAATCATCCACTCCATGAACTAGGCAGAAAAGCAGTACAACATAAATTAGTCGAACAATAACGGTTTTTTTAGTGATGAAGTCATAATTTTCATACGCTTCATTGAACCATTCCACATAAAATAGATTGGAAATAAAATTGAAGCCAAAAATAAGAAGAACAGGAAATAAGCTTTCATTTCCATATCCAATATAACTAAAGGTTAAAAAAGCACATAAAGCTAAAAGGCTAGTTGTAACATTAATTACATAGAGACTTGTGAATAATTGAGAAACTTTCTTTTTATCATTTTTAATTAAGCTAACTTCACGTAAGCCATATTGATATACACCAAAAACCGCGAATATGAAAAAGTAATTAAAAATAGTTTCAGCAAAGTTAACGGTTCCCATCGAATTGGCTCCTAGCATGCGGTATGCGTATGGACCAACTAAGATTGGAAGTATAATGTTAAACGTATTGAGTAGTATTTTATAAAAAATATTTGAAACAATAGACTTTTGCATAGTTTCACCTTTCCATTAAAGTAATACAATTTAATTAAAATGCGTTTTATATTAAAGTTTTTAAGTAGGGATAATTACTTCAACTAAAATGAAATTGTTTTTAGTTGGTAAAGAATAATGATCGTTCTTTATTGTATTTTGATATAGTAAAAAACAAGGCGTTTTCTACACAACTTGCAAATTTTTAAATTAGTTTGCTGACCGCCCGTATAAGTGTACCTTACATAAACTTTGTAAAGCAACTATTCCTCGATTAGAAGCGAGTTATAAATAGAACTTTATACACTAGAAAAAGTTAATATTGAAATAGCCTAGCCAAGATATGTATAAAAATATTACATAGTATTTGTGAAAAGACGTAGAGATTGTATGAGAGACTTGAACTGTTTATAAAGAAATGAGCGAATACAAGTTAGTTATCCGCTCAGAAGGTATTTTCGATATTGAAATTTTATACACTCCAAGGCTTATTTAAAGTTAATACCTCAGCCATTTCTTTGCTTTTTAAACGTCCTTTTTTTCGGGTCTCAGCACGTTCGGAACCAGTTTTATGCAACCAATGTTCTTCCTCAGTTTCTGGTAATACTTGAGGTACAGAAGAAGGTTTGCCATCTTGTAATGCTACGAATGTAATAAAGCAAGTAGCGGCGATACGGCGTTCTCCCTCTAATAAATTTTCTGCAATTATTTTTACGAAGACTTCCATAGATGATTTCCCAGTATAGCAAACAAATGCCTCATAACAAACAGAGTCAGCTTGATGAATAGGTGTTAAAAAATCAACAGAATCAATGGATGCTGTCACACAATGCTTACGACTATGCCTTGCTGCTGCAATAGAAGCAATACTATCAATTTCAGCCAATAATTTGCCACCAAATAATGTTTGATGGTTGTTTAAATCATTTGGAAAAACACGTGTTGTTTTAATTGCTTTTGATTCTCTCATAAATTTCTTTTCCATATATTCAGCCCCTAGTGTACATTTTCAATCAGAGTGACATGTTCTTTATGACATAAAAGGAAGGTTAGTTCCTATTTGATTTTACCGGGTATTTAAACAAGTAAAATGTATGAGTAGAGGAGTAATAATACTTTTGAAAGTATATTCATGTAACTGAAAGAAAATTTATTTTGTCTAAAGTGTAGTGTAAAAGAGGATTCGCTTACATTGCAAGTGAAAAAGTAATGACTATATATTTGTCATAGAAATTCCCTATCAGCCGTGTACCTATTCATGATAGAATCGTTTTGTTATGAATGGAGATAGAGGTGCAATGGACATATGAATCATATACAAACAAATTTTTCGTCTTTTTTCAGTAAAATAATGATTGGTGCGATGCTCGCATTTTTTGTTTATAGTTGTTGGTCAGCGTTTGAAACAAGTAAGCAATTTTTTGGAGGAAGTACAACGAGTGTAACAATCGTATTGGCAATTTTCGTCATCCTCATATTGTTAGTGGCATCAATTTTACAATATCGTTTTACAGATAAACAATTTTTTATTTTTCTTATGAGCGTATCTATAGTTGTGAGAGTTAGTATGGTTTTAATTGTAGATGTTCCGATTATCGGTGATATGAAAGCGATGTATGAGTCTGCAAAGCAGATTGCAATTGGCAATAATATAGAGAATATAACACAGTTACCCTTTATCATTTATGAATCGATAGTTATTCGTATATTTGGTGATACGGTATTTGTTTTACAGTTATTTAATATTTTGTTCTGTACAGGAACTGCGTTTTTAATTTATCGTATTGCCGCTATGGTTTTTGGGGAAGAATGTGGTCGCGTTGCGTCCGTATTTTACGCTTTATATATTCCAAATATATTTATGAGTTCCTTATTAGCGCCTGAATCGCTCGCAATATGCTTATTTTATTTTGCTTGTTACATACTTTTATATAAAGGATTAGATCATCCTTATATGTGGGTGCTTTCAGCGATTTTATTTGCATTTAGCAATATGCTGTTCCCAATGGGGTTATTTCTTCCTATTTTTATTGCGGTATATGTGTTGTTAATTGAATTGTTTCAATCCGCAACGAAACAAAAAATACTATTAAAGATGATAGGGATGCTTATTCTATTTTATAGTGTTCATTTTGGCGTGAGTTACGGAATTAAGACGATGGGAATGTCACAATATACGATTTCGAATGAGACGTATGTTCAATCGGTTTTAATCGGTAAAAATCAAAAAGAGGAAAAAATACCGGGAAATCAAACTGTAATAGAACATATTGATCAAAAGTTAAAAGAGATTGAGAGTGAAAGATTTAAACTGCTAAAACCAGTAATGAATCAGTTTTCAGATGAGGGGATAAATTCTATCCTATTCAAATGTGAAAAGCTGATATATATAGCAATAACATTATTCATGGCTATAGCTTTATTACATTTCCTTATTAAGAAACAAAAGAATGAAGGATACATGTTGTTCTTATTGTTGATTAGCGGATATGTATTGCTAAAAATCTTTCAAGTAGATATGGCATACTATAATATTATTATGCCAGCATTGTTTATTTTACAAAGCTTTGGTGTCTATATGAGTTATATGTATTGTCAAAAAATATTTTTTAGAAAATAAAAAGAATCCAAAATGGATTCTTTTTTTATTGTTAGATGATGAAAAATCGTTATTAATATAAGCTTCGCCTTATCGGTTTAGTTCTAGTTGTAGACTATCAGCTGTTAGAGCCATTTTTGAAGAATCGTCTTGAATGCCCTTCATTACTTGTGAAATAGCTTCTAATTCATTTTCAATTTTTTTATTCTGTTCTTTCGAATTAGACATATCTTTTACGATTTCATGGAAGTATTGATCTGTCGCGTACATACTATCAGTTCCTTCAGATACGAGAGAACTAATCTGTTTTACAGAAGAAGAAACATGAATAATCTGTTCATTTGTTTTTTCAACGAGTTTTGTAACGTTGGAGATAGATTCTTTCGTTTGCTCTGATAATTTTCGGATTTCTCCAGCTACAACAGAAAAACCTTTGCCAAACTCTCCAGCACGTGCAGATTCAATAGCAGCGTTTAGTGCTAGTAAATTTGTTTGCTCTGCAATTGATTTAACGATATCTATGATTTCGTTAATTTTGTTAGAAATATTCAGAAGTTCATGAGTATCTGTAATGATAGTTTCCATATTTGTTTGAATGTATCCCATTCGTTTGTTTTGCTGATTTAATTGTTCTTTACCTTTATTAGCTTTTTCTTCTGATGTTGTTGCTAATGATGTACCGGTTTTGGCAATCTCTACAATAGTTTCGGATTTAGCAGTTAACTTTTGAATAGAAGAGCTTGTTTTTTCAGATACAGCTGCTAGTTCATTTGCAATATGTGTAATTGTCATAGCCGTTATTTCTTTTTCTTTTTCATGTTCTTTTTGAATTTGTTCATACTCAGATTCATAAGCTGCAAGAACAAGCTCTTGTTCAAGTGTGAATAATTTGTTTATTACATTTATAGAATATGAAAAATCATCGATTATTGTAATCTTTGTTTGTAAAATCTTTATGATGGAACGGAATAATTCTTGATAGGCAGCCGTATACCATTTTCTATGTAAGCCAATTTGAACATGTCTTTTGGCAATTCTGACACGTTGTTCAATAAAATCTTCGTGCATATCTCCACTGAATAATTCTTTAATATGTGTTTTTAAAGTTTGTTTTAGTTTTGGAATAGAGCTGTAACGTTCAATAATAGTAATTAAATTAGGTTGTTTTGTAATATTGGCATAGAATTTTTCTGTAATCCAATCTATTTCCTCATAAATAAAGGGCTGTAGTACTTTTACAATTTGTAAATCTTCCTTTGAAATATGTAGCATATCCATTTGAATCCTTAATTCGGAATTAGCAGGTACGTTAAAGGTTATTTGTTGTTCCTTACTTAATTCAATTATACTGGTGTTTGTTTTATGAGTATGTTTTTTAAAAACCCCAAGCATCGTTCTTCCCCCTGTTTGTGAAGCGTTTTCATTTTTGTTTATAATATAATTATATATTTTTATATTCAATTACTCTATATCTGTGTATAGAATAGTATATAAATTAAGAGAATTCTACATAGAATTCTCTTAATGACCTTTATTAATTTTAGCATGTGTTTTAAAGAAAACAGGGAAATGTACATTATATATTACAGTGACGACACGAATAATGAATGTTACTAATAAACAAACATAGAAAGCTAATACGTGCGCCCCCATTGCATGTGTGATTAAGAAGCTAATTGCTCCTAATATAGAAGCGATTGCGTAAATTTCTTTTCGGAATACGTAAGGGATATCTTGGGCGCATATATCACGCAAAATACCGCCTCCAATCCCCGTAATGACTCCCATTGAAACAACTAAAAATGAGGCATCAACATGATGTGACATTGCCGCATTTGCACCAATGGCTGTAAAAACACCTAAGCCAACAGCATCAGAAAGCATAATAACGACTTGAAGTTTATTGATACGCTCAAAAAACATACAAGTAAATAGTGCTGATAATACGCTTACGAAAAAGTAAATAGGTTTTACAAATGCGACAGGAGGCAGGTTACCGATCATAATATCACGAATAATACCGCCGCCGAGCGCAGTAGCTACAGCTAAACAAAGGACACCGAATAAATCTAAATCTTTTTTTAAACCAACTAATGTACCAGAAATAGCAGCGGCGATAATGCCAAGAAACGTAAATATGTCGATTAATAACATGGCTGTAATCCCTTCCTCCTAAAGATGTTCCAGAGAAAAAATATACACTAAAGTTATGTAAATAACAATGCATTTTCGTTACATGTAGAAAAAAAGAAAAAATAAGGAAGGAAAGCGTTTGAAAATGCAAATTTACTTTTTTTATGAGGTAAGGTTGGATAGAAATGTGAGACGTTTAATTAAAAAATATATGTTATAATACATATTTGAGATGAGAAAAATAATAATAATTGTATAGAGTGAATTTAGGTATAAGTTATGGAGGTTCTAGATGTTAAGGGAAAATAGTACAAGTAATAAATTTGAAAATTTTCTATTAATCTTTATTTTGTTGCAACCCATTTTAGATTTGCTTACAGCATTCTGTATAATGGTTTTAAAAATTGATACGACTATTGGAGTTATTACACGTTTATTCGTTATGCTTCTAGGTGGAATATATATTTTAATTCAAACAAAGAAGAGAGAGAGTATAAAATATATATCGTATATAATTCTAGTTGGAATTGTTTTCACTATTGGGTTAATAAATAATAAATTTACAAAGAACCCTATGGTGTTTACAGAAGAAGTTAAGTTTATAGCAAAAGCTTTATATCCGTTTGTTATGCTTACTTGTTATGTGTTTGTTTTTAAATCTTTAAAAGAAAAAAGACATTCAAAAATGCTTGAATATATTACGTATGCATCGTTAATCATAGGAATAGTAATGGTAGTTTCGATTGCAACGGGAACAGATTACAATAGTTATACGTGGTTGAAATTGGGGTCTCGTGGTTGGTTTTATGCGGGTAACGAGCTAGGATCTATTTTAGCCATCATGTGCCCAATTGTTATTTTGTATTCAATTGAAAAAACAAAAAGTATAGGTAAAGTATATTATTGGATTCCTTCAGTTTTAGTTGTCTATTCACTATTTGCAATTGGAACAAAGGTTGGTGTAGGAGCCATCTTTGTGGCAATGGCTATTGCAGTTGTTATGTGCTTTATCCAGGCATATACACAGCGTAAAGATGGAAAGAAAAATGTCTATTTATTAAATGGTTTTATTGCAATGACTGTTTTTGTAGGCATAATGGCATATACACCTTTTTCGCCATTTATGAAAAATATGGGATTCCATTTCCAATTTATTGAACAGCAACAGAGTGCGAAAAATGAAGAGAGAAAGAAAGAGGAAGCGAAAGAGCATAAACCTCCAGTGACAGAGAAAGAAAAGGAACAAGAAAAAGAAAG
This sequence comes from Bacillus cereus group sp. N24, assembly GCF_016483345.1. Taxonomy (NCBI): domain Bacteria; kingdom Bacillati; phylum Bacillota; class Bacilli; order Caryophanales; family Bacillaceae; genus Bacillus; species Bacillus cereus group sp. N24. Next base: position 60,053 of record NZ_JAEHCA010000014.1, on the reverse strand, counting down.
AGAGAAAGAAAAAGAGAAAGAAAAAGTAGCTGAGAAAAAGGAAGAAACTCAAGCTATTATTTTTAGTGGACGTCAAATATTCGAGCAAATGTATAAAGATTTTTATAAGGAAGCCCCAATGTCTCAAAAATTATTAGGTATGGGTTATGCTGGTAACTATAAAGCAGATCCGAAATTAATTGAACGTGATTTTCATGATTGGTTCTATTCATTCGGAATTATAGGATTTATTTTACTGGTAGTTCCGTTCGTATACTTTGGTATTAAATTCATCGCATGTGTATTTACTAAGTTTAAACAAATATTTACAGTGAGGTACGCAATGGTAATTGCAGCGATTCTGTTAGGATTAGGTATCTCATTTATCGCGGGGCATATTTTAATGGCACCTGGAGTAAGTTTTTACTTAGTAGTACTCATGGCATATTTAATAGTTGACTTGGAAATTGAATGATAGAAAAATAAAAGCTAGCATATGTTAGCTTTTATTTTTGTTATAGTAAATAAAAATAAAAATGGAGGATGTAAGAAATGAAAGTGTTGCATATTAATGCTGGTGCAGAAGAAGGTGGGGGGAAAACACATATTATTTCACTCTTATCTCAGTTTCCACAGAAAGAAGTGGAATTAATGGTATTTGAAGAAGGGGCGATTGCTAGAGAAGCGAGGAACCTCGGTATTCAAGTACATGTTTTTACTCAGTCATCTCGGTACGACCTATCAATTCTTTCAAAAATAAAATCATTTATTAATGAAAATCAATTTGACATTGTGCATACACATGGCGCACGAGCGAATTTCTACCTCTCCCTCTTGAAAAAAGGTATAAAAGCGAAATGGATAATGACCGTTCATAGTGATCCAACCTTAGATTTTATGAAGGGGGGATTAAAAGGATGGGTATTTACGAAATTAAATTTACGTTCTTTCAAGAAGGTAGATTTGTTTTTTGCAATTACGGAAAACTTTAAGGAAAATATAATAAAGCTTGGGGTATCAGAAGAAAAAATTTGTACAATTTATAATGGAATTGAGTATGATAATATTCCAGCAAAGGCTTATGATAAGAGTGAATTTGGTATCGATGAAGGAGTATTTACAGCGATCCAAGTAGCTCGTCTTCATCCTGTTAAAGGACATAGTATTTTATTTGAAGCGTTACAAAAAATTAAAATCCAAAATATAAAGATACTTTTGCTTGGTGATGGACCTATAGAAGCAGAATTAAAAGCGATGGTGAAACAAAAAAACTTAGAGGATAAGGTGATTTTTCTAGGTTTTCGTACAGATTCAAAAGAATTATATGCATCTGCACACATTAATTTGTTAACTTCTTATAGTGAAAGTTTCCCTCTTGTTTTATTAGAAGCAGCCAATCAACGCTTAACATCGATTGCAACAAATGTGGGGGATATGAGAAAGCTAATAGTTGATGATACATATGGATGGATTGTACCGATTGGTGATGCAGATTCGTTAGCAAAATCATTAGAAAATGCTTATGAAAAGTGGTTGAATGGGGAATTAGAAGAGATGGGAAATCGTTTATATGATTACGCATCTACTCATTTCTCGCTAAAGAATTTGTATGAAGATACTCGTAGTGCATATAAAAAACTTTTATTGAAATAGAGAGGATATTTAATTATGGCAGTACAAACAGTTGATATTCTAGGCGTTCCTTTCTCTACAATGACAATGGATGAAACAGTCCAATATTTAAAGGAACAACTAGAATCGGAGCAAAATGATACCTTTCAGGTAGTAACAGCGAATCCTGAAATTGTTATGTGTGCAAAAAAGGATGAAAAGTTCCATAAAACATTATTAAATACAGATTTAATTACACCTGATGGTATTGGGGTTGTAAAAGCAAGTGGTATGCTTGGTACACCTGTAAAAGAGCGTGTAGCAGGTTTTGATTTAATGTGTAATTTGTTTGCGAAGTTATCAGAAGAGAATAAACCAGTATCCGTTTTCTTATTAGGAGCAAAACCACATGTTGTACAAGCTGCAGCGGATCATTTAAAGAAGACATATTCAGCTGTATCTATTGTTGGTACGCAAGATGGGTATTTTAAGCAAGAAGAAGAAGAGAATATCGTTTCTCGTATTCAAGAAGCAAAACCAGATCTACTACTTGTTGCACTTGGTTTCCCAAGACAAGAGAACTTTATCCAAAACAATAAGCATCGTTTAGAAACGAAAATGGCTGTTGGAGTAGGTGGAAGTTTAGACGTATGGGCGGGAGAGGTAAAACGCGCACCAAAGTGGATTCAAGCGATTCATTTAGAGTGGTTTTACAGGTTATGTAGTAATCCAACACGCTGGCGTCGTCAGTTAGTATTAGCGGAATTTTTAAAAGAAGTAATGCGTTCAAAAAAGTAGCGAAATCTCGCTACTTTTTTTGTTGATTTTTGATAAATATTTTAAATTTTGGGAATGATGAAGGAGAATTTTTTACACGAAAGTATTTTACTTATGTAATTCACACATGTAAAATGATGTGTAAAGACACCTGTGTGAGGAGGACTTCTTGTGGGCAAGGTAAAAGAAATTTCGAAGCGAAAGCTACTTGGCATAGCGGGGCTTGGATGGCTATTTGATGCAATGGATGTTGGAATGCTTTCATTTGTAATGGTGGCACTCCAAAAAGATTGGGGATTAAGTACGCAAGAAATGGGATGGATAGGTAGTATTAATTCAATTGGTATGGCAGTAGGAGCGCTCCTTTTTGGGATACTATCGGATAAAATAGGCCGAAAATCAGTCTTTATTATTACATTATTACTATTTTCTATCGGTAGTGGTTTAACTGCTTTAACGACGACACTCGCGATGTTCCTCGTTTTAAGATTTTTAATTGGTATGGGGCTTGGCGGTGAGCTTCCGGTTGCCTCTACACTAGTATCAGAGAGTGTTGAAGCACATGAACGAGGTAAAATAGTTGTGCTATTAGAAAGTTTTTGGGCAGGTGGCTGGCTAATTGCAGCTCTTATCTCATATTTCGTTATTCCGAAATATGGTTGGGAAGTTGCGATGGTGTTGAGTGCGGTTCCGGCACTATATGCTTTATATTTAAGATGGAATTTACCAGATTCTCCGAGATTTGAAAAGGTCGAAAAAAGACCGTCTGTTATCGAAAATATAAAGTCAGTTTGGTCTGGAGAATATCGTAAAGCTACAATTATGTTATGGATTTTATGGTTTTGTGTTGTCTTTTCCTATTATGGAATGTTCCTTTGGTTACCTAGTGTAATGGTATTAAAAGGATTTAGTTTAATAAAAAGTTTCCAGTACGTACTTATTATGACATTAGCTCAACTTCCAGGGTATTTCACAGCCGCTTGGTTTATTGAACGTCTTGGGCGAAAGTTTGTTTTAGTTACGTATTTAATCGGTACAGCGTGCAGTGCCTACTTGTTTGGAGTTGCAGATTCATTAACAGTTTTAATCGTGGCAGGCATGTTACTATCCTTCTTTAATTTAGGTGCCTGGGGGGCATTATACGCTTATACACCTGAACAGTATCCGACAGCTATTCGTGGTACAGGTGCAGGAATGGCGGCCGCATTTGGCCGTATTGGTGGTATTATTGGCCCGTTATTAGTAGGCTATTTAGTTGCTGCACAAGCTTCACTTTCGCTAATATTTACGATCTTCTGTGGATCAATTTTAATTGGAGCACTTGCTGTAGTTATACTTGGGCAAGAAACAAAGCAAAGAGAATTAGCGTAAAAGGAAAGGGGGGACCGAGGTGGTTTCCTTTTTTCTGTTTTTTTAGATAAATAATGGTATAGTAAGAAAAAGGGATTGTTTCTTATTAAAGAGAATGTATACAACAGGACATACGGACAAAGGAATTAGGTGGTTGGATAAATGAAAATTTTACTTATCATGGAAGAGGCAGAAGAGCGAAGGAAATTAGTTGAGAACTTTACTGAGAATATTCGAAATATAGAATGTTTTGAAGCGAATACAGGAGCAGAATCTTTGTTAATAATGAAAAAACATACACCAGATTTTGTTTTTTTAAGTTCGCAATTAATAGATGGTACTGGTTTTGAATATGCGAGTTTATTACGAGAAGTAAATTGCTATACGAAATTTATTTTTATGGGTGAGGATATAGAAGAATCCATTACAGCATTTCGTTTTCAAGCATTTTATTATTTATTACGACCATTTCGTGAAGAAGATTTACAATTTCTTTTATATAGAATGGGTAAAGAGCAAGGAGAGAGAGCAAAGAGTTATTTGCGAAAACTACCGATAGAAGGTCAAGAGGGAATTAGATATGTTTTCCCAGAAGATATTGTATATGTGAGTAAAAATAAGGAGAATAAGACGGTTTCAATTTATACAACAAATAATCAGTATATTTCAACATATACACTTCAGGAATTGGAAAATAAACTAAATGTATATGATTTTTTACGTGTGCATAAAAGCTATTTAATTAATATGTCATATGTACAAGAACTGAAACCATATTATAACGGCACGTATAATTTATATTTAGACAGGTATGATGAGCAACCGATTCCAGTCAGCCGTAATTATGTAAAGCGCCTTCGAAATAAAATTGAATTATAGTAGGTAATGAGAGTATTTTAACATGATAAACTAAAAATCCTTCATGATAAGGAGGATTCAACTTAAATATTCAGAAAATTTAGTACAATCTCCACTAAGAAGTAGTATTGGGGGGATTGTATGTGAAGACGTTGAAGTCGATTTTACTTTGGGGGGTTATTACGGCAGTAGGAGCAGGTGCTTTTGGTGTAATAGCTTTATCACAAGGTGAAACTATTAATGCTGTGTGGCTCTTAGTAGCTGCAGTATGTGTGTATGCAGTTGCTTATCGATTTTATAGTAGATTTATAGCGAGAAAGGTTTTTGATTTAGATAATAATCGGCAAACGCCAGCCCATACATTGAATGATGGAAAAGATTATGTTCCGACAAATAAGTGGGTATTATTCGGGCATCACTTTGCAGCAATTGCTGGGGCAGGGCCTTTAGTAGGACCTATTTTGGCAGCACAGATGGGATATTTACCAGGGACAATTTGGATTATTGTCGGGGTAGTGGTCGCTGGAGCTGTACAAGATTTTGTAATTTTATTTGCTTCGATGAGACGTAATGGTAAATCGTTAGGTGAAATGATTAAAGATGAGATAGGCCCTGTGACTGGGCTCATTGCCATGATTGGTATTCTAGGCATTATGATTATTTTATTAGCAGTATTAGCATTAGTTGTAGTAAAGGCACTTATCGGAAGCCCTTGGGGAATGTTTACGATAGCGGCAACGATTCCTATCGCTATTTTAATGGGAGTATACATGCGCTACATTAGACCTGGCCGGGTTGGTGAAGGATCGGTAATTGGTATTATTCTACTTATTCTATCTCTTATTGGAGGTCAGTATGTAGCTGAAAACCCAACGCTTGCAAGTATGTTTACGTTTAGTGGTGAAACAATTGCTATTATGCTCATCGTATATGGATTTATTGCATCGGCATTACCAGTTTGGATGCTTTTGGCACCGCGTGATTATTTAAGTACATTTTTAAAAGTAGGGACAATTGTTGGATTGGCAATCGGTATTTTAATTGTAGCACCAGATTTACAAATGCCAGCAGTTTCAAAATTTATCGATGGAACAGGCCCTGTTTTCTCAGGTAACTTATTCCCGTTCTTATTTATTACGATTGCCTGTGGGGCGGTGTCTGGATTCCATGCGCTTGTTTCATCTGGTACGACGCCAAAAATGATTGAGCAAGAGGGGCATGCACAGCCAATCGGTTATGGAGCAATGTTGATGGAGTCGTTTGTAGCAGCAATGGCTATGATTGCGGCTTGTGTATTAACACCAGGAACTTATTTTGCAATTAACAGTCCGGCAGCACTTATCGGTACGGATGTATCTCAGGCGGCCCAAGTTATTTCTTCATGGGGATTTGCTATTACACCAAATGAATTAAAAGATCTTGCTGTAAACGTTGGAGAACAAACGATTTTATCACGTACAGGTGGCGCACCAACGTTAGCGATAGGTATGGCATATATTTTCTCACAAGTAATAGGTGGGACCGCAATGATGGCATTTTGGTATCATTTTGCCATTCTTTTTGAAGCACTATTTATTTTAACAACGATTGATGCAGGAACGCGTGTCGGTCGCTTTATGATTCAAGATATTTTAGGACATGTATATAAGCCGTTTGCGAAAACAGATTCTACATTAGCGAATGTAATAGCTACAACGTTATGTGTATTAGGCTGGGGATATTTCTTATACCAAGGAGTAATAGATCCACTTGGTGGAATTAATACATTATGGCCATTGTTCGGTATTGCAAACCAAATGTTAGCGGGTATTGCATTATTACTTGGGACGACAATTTTATTCAAAATGGGGAAAAAGGTGTATGTTTGGGTGACGCTTATCCCGACTGTCGGATTGTTAATTGTAACAATGACAGCTGGTTATCAAAAGCTATTTCATGAAAATCCCAAAATAGGATTTCTATCTCATGCAAAGGTGTTTCAGGGAGCATTAGATGAGGGGAAAGTGTTAGCTCCAGCTAAAAATGTCGCTCAAATGAAACAAATTATTTTCAATGATTATATCGATGCCGCACTTTGTGGGATTTTTATGATAGTTGTAATCGCCGTATTAATTTCTGCAATTCGAATTTGGATTCAAGTATTAAGAAATAAGCCGATGCCGTTAAAAGAGGCACCATATATTCCTAGGGATGAAAGTGAGTCGAGGAATTATGCTTAAAAAACTACGGCAAGTATGGGGTAAAAGGAAACAGTTTATTAGTTTACTTGTAGGGGTACCAAGTTATGAAGCATATGTGGAGCATATGAAAAAGCATCATCCAGAAGAAGAGATTGTATGTCAGAAGCAATTTTTCGCTGAGGCGCAAGAAGCTAGATTTAATGCGAAAGGCGGCAAGATATCACGTTGTTGTTAATAAAAAAGGGACGAATCTTCGTCCTTTTTTATTTTTTGCTGTTTCACGTGGAACAGCAAAAATAAATAAAAAGCTTTGGGAATTATAGGGAGTTCGTATACAATAAAGTAAGGAAAGGGATAGACGAAAAAGTAGGGAGATTATTTTATGTTAAGGGATTTATTTGTAAACACAACAATCATTCTTTCCTTTATCTTTATTGGAGGTCAGCTTTTAAGAGATAGTCCGTTAAAAGAAGGATTCTCTTTCTGGCAGAAATGTGTAGTAGGTATTTTTACTGGAATATTAGGTATATTACTAATGCATTTTGGTGTACATATTGAAGATATTATGTTGGATCTACGCTATCTAGCTGTTATTTTAGCAATTATAGTTGGAGGCCCGATAGCTAGTAGTATAACAGTTATTATGATTTTAATTACAAGGATAGTTTTTACCGAGTACTCTTTAGCCTCTGAATTGGCTTGCTATACAATTGTATTAAGTGGAATTGGTGTTATCTTTATTGCAAGAATGCAAATTTCCATTATGTTAAAGTTGATATGGTTACACGTATACTGCCTTTCTATTTTAGTAGTACCGATGTATATATTATTTAACGATATATCTGTAGTTGTACTGTATTTAATTTCAAGTATTACTACAGGCTACATAACATTCGTAAGTGCAAACTATGTTTTACAATCCAATGAGCTATTTCAAACGATGAAGCAATACGCAACGATAGACGCATTGACAGGTTTAGGAAACGTAAGGCAGTTTGATCTAGAGATGAATCATCATATTGGTAATAAACACATGGAAAATGATTCACTTTGTTTACTACTTATAGATATTGATCACTTTAAGTATGTAAATGATACGTATGGGCATCCTGCAGGAGACGAAGTGTTAAAACAAATAGGGTGTATTTTAAGAGGAATTTCAACATTTCCGGATTTGGTTTTTCGAAAGGGTGGAGAGGAATTTGCACTTTTGATACCGCAGAGGGGACTATCTTATGGTATTCATCTTGGGGAACAAATCCGTATAGCTGTTGAAAAACATTCATTTCAATTGTTAGATGGAACGAAAATAAAAATCACAGTGTCGGTAGGGATTTCAGAGTATAAAGGATCACAGGAACAGCTTATTCAAGCGGCTGATGACGCGTTATATTACTCAAAAAGAAATGGTAGAAATCAGGTCAATTCTGCATCTTAAAGGTAAGATGACCAGAAGATGTAAAGTTTATTAAAAAAAACACCCACAGAGGCAACGTATTAGCTCTGCGGGTGTTTTTATTTATACGCTAGACAAGCTCTTTCGGTGCAACGAATTTACGATATGCACCATGATGAGTTGGTCCTACGTATTCGTTAATCTTGAATGAGTAACGAATAGCAGCTGTGATAAATTCTTTAGCAGTTTTTACTGCTTCTTTCACAGATTTTCCTTTTGCAAGTTCTGCTGTAATTGCAGCAGAATATGTACAACCAGCGCCGTGTGTGTTTGTAGTATCAATTTTTTCTGATTCTAGAAGATCGAATGTTTCTCCGTCATATAGGACGTCGATTGCAGTTTCTGTACCTAGTTTACTACCGCCTTTAATTAGGACGTATTTAGCACCTAAAGCGTGGATTTTCTTCGCTGCTTCTTTCATGTCCTCAAGAGAATTAATTTTCACGCCGCTTAATTGGTAAGCCTCAAATAAGTTTGGTGTTACAACTAATGCTTTTGGAACTAAAACGTCACGTAAGCAATCATTCGTTTCAGGATGTAATGCTTCATCTGCGCCTTTACATACCATAACAGGATCAACTACTACGTTTTTGAAATTATGCTTTTCAATTGTTTCTGCAACCATTTCAATAATTTCTACTGATCCAAGCATACCCGTTTTTAAAGCATCTACGCCAACACCTTCAATTGTTGTTTCTAATTGTGGTTTTAATGTAGAAGCTGGGATTGGGAATACGTTATGTGCCCAACCGTTATGTGGATCCATCGTTACGATCGTCGTAAGAGATGTCATTCCATATACGCCAAGTTCTTGGAATGTTTTTAAATCTGCTTGTATACCAGCACCGCCACTTGTATCAGAACCAGCGATAGTAAGTGCTTTATTTAATGTCATTATGAAATCCCCCTCAAGTGATATAATGAAAACTATGTTTTCACCATTATATCAATGTTACGAATAAGTACAAAGTGAAAAGTAGATGATTTACTTTAGAGGCGATTTAAAATCTTGTATGTAGGAGATTGAGCATGTTTCGAGATAATCGTACAAATGAATTAGTTATATTAAAAGAAATTGCAGAAACACTAAATACATCAAATGATACATATCATGTATTGCAAGCGGTGCTAGAAAAATTGCTAAGTGTAACAGGTTTGACGACAGGATGGATCTTTCTTGCGGATGAAAATGGGAAGTATACGAAGTTGATCGATTACCAGTTACCAGAGGCACTGACATATGAAAACAAACGCCCGATGTGTGAAGGTGAATGTTGGTGTTTACGTGGATTTGTAGATGGGAAATTAGAACGAGCTGTTAACATTATTGAATGTAAAAGAATTAATAATGCAATTGAATACAATTGGGGAGATACAGAAGGAATTCTTCATCATGCTACAGTTCCTTTAAAAGCAGGAGGAGAAAAGTTTGGCTTATTAAATGTAGCGAGTCCAGGTAAAACACATTTTTCAGAAGAAGAATTAGTATTGCTCCAATCCGTTGCTTTCCAAATTGGGACGGCTTTAAAACGAACGAAATTATATGAAAATGAAAAACGAAGAGCACATTATTATGTGAAATTGGAACGTTTTATTCAAGATTTAAAAACAATTCATAGGTTTAATGTATTACCTGAAAAAGTTGTAAATCACGTAGGTGAAGTATTTCAATGGAATCAAGTGGCGTTTTTTATTAGAGAAGAAAAAGAATTATCTTTGCGAGCGTCTTTTAGTCAGGAAGAGTTACAAGAAGATGTAAAAGAAGCGGCAAAGAAGGCGCTAGTAAAAGGTGAATCGGTTCTTTTAAAACGTCAAATTGGTCATAATGTACATCTAAATGGAGCTGTTATTGCTACACCAATACATATTCAAAGCCATGTATTTGGTGTTTTATGTGTAAGTTTAAATAATGGAGAATTTGATGTGAATACAATAGATGTAATCCAAGCGCTATCGAATCATATTTCGTTAATAATAGAGAATTTAAGATTAAACGAGCAGCGTCGTGAACTTGTACGAATGGAAGAAAGAAATCGATTAGCAAGAGATTTACATGATTCTGTTTCACAGAAATTATTTTCATTAACCTTTATGACAAAAGGTGCTGAGGCAGTTTTAAAAGGTCAAAACGAAAAAGTGGATCGATCTTTGCATGACATGCGTGAACTAGCGCAAGGGGCATTAAAAGAAATGAGGACATTAATTTGGCAGCTTCGTCCGGCAGGATTAGAAAAAGGATTATTACCTGCTCTAAAGCAGTACGGTGAAAACTTAGGATTGAAAATTAGGGAGCAAGTTACCGGTGTTCGTGACTTACCTCGTGTGGTAGAAGAGGCATTATGGCGCATTGGACAAGAAGCGTTAAACAATGTAAGTAAGCATGCAGGTGTAAAAGAAGCGACGGTTTATTTTACAGTGACTGAGAAAAATGTATCATTAGAAATAGTTGATCAAGGAAATGGCTTTGTAGAAAAAGATATAAAAGAGAAAAAATCACTCGGTATGACTACGATGCGTGAAAGAGTAGAATTAGTTAGTGGAACAATTAAAGTTGTAAGTAGCAAGAGACGAACGAGCGTAAAAGTAAATGTACCATTATGATGTGAAAATGAGGGAAGTTTGTGAAAATAAAAGTATTGTTAGTTGATGATCATACAGTTGTTTTAAAAGGGTTAGCATTTTTCTTGAGTACACAGGAAGATTTAGAGTTAGTTGGAGAAGCAAATAATGGGAAAGAAGCATTAGTGAAAGTAGGAGAAACAAATCCTGATGTTGTACTAATGGATTTATATATGCCCGAAATGGACGGTGTTGAAGCGACAGCGTGTATTAAAAAAGAATATCCGGATGTGAAAGTAATTGTATTAACTAGCTTTTCTGATCAGGCGCATGTGTTACCAGCATTAAGGTCTGGAGCAAGTGGTTATATTTTAAAAGATGTAGAACCGGATCAACTTGTTGAAGCTATTAGAAGCGCATATAAAGGTAATATTCAATTACATCCCGATATTGCGAGCACCCTTATCTCTCAAACATTGCCTCAAGAAGAGAGGGCAGAGGAACATTTCGTTCATGTAGATGTATTGACAGCAAGAGAAAACGAAGTGTTACAACTATTAGCAAAAGGGATGAGCAATAAAGAAATTGCCTCTGTTTTAGTTATTACAGAAAAAACGGTTAAAGCACATGTAAGTAGTATTTTGAGTAAATTAAACTTATCTGATCGCACGCAGGCAGCATTATATGCAGTGAAAAATGGGATTGTATAAGACGAAAGTCGTAAGACCTAGTTCGCCTTTAGGAGGTGGACTTTTTTTATGGAAAAATACGTCTATGTGAGGACGAAATTGTCTTGATATAAAGATAAAATATGTTTGTAAGCAACAAAACAACAATTACAAGGGATACCTTTTTTAAAAACATATAACAACGTAAGAGTGAGTATTAGGAGGAAGAAATAATGGCAACAGTTTTATTCGTAAAAGCAAACAATCGTCCAGCGGAACAAGCAGTTAGTGTGAAATTATATGAGGCATTTTTAGCAAACTATAAAGAAGCACATCCAAATGATACAGTAGTAGAACTTGATTTATATAAAGAAGAATTACCATATGTAGGCGTAGACATGATTAATGGTACATTCAAAGCAGGTAAAGGATTTGATTTAACGGAAGAGGAAGCAAAGGCCGTAGCAGTTGCTGATAAGTACTTAAATCAATTTTTAGAAGCTGATAAAGTTGTTTTCGGTTTCCCATTATGGAACTTAACGATTCCAGCAGTATTGCACACGTATATTGATTATTTAAACCGTGCTGGTAAAACGTTTAAATATACACCAGAAGGTCCAGTTGGACTTATTGGAGATAAAAAAATCGCATTATTAAACGCACGCGGTGGTGTATATTCTGAAGGTCCAGCGGCTGAAGTAGAAATGGCCGTTAAATATGTAGCAAGTATGATGGGCTTCTTCGGTGCAACAAACATGGAAACAGTGGTTATTGAAGGACATAACCAATTCCCAGATAAAGCAGAAGAAATCATTACTGCGGGTCTTGAAGAAGCAGCTAAAGTAGCAAGCAAATTTTAATTGAAATTATAATCGCCACTCAAAGAAACAGCATTAACATAAACGTTAATGCTGTTTCTTTATATTTTTAACTCATCAGCAAGTTTTTCTAATTGACTTCGATCTTGTATATAATATGTTCGGCCTTCTTTTTTTAAATAATTTTGCTGGCAAAACTGGTTTAATACGTATAAAAGGTGACGATAACTGACGTTTAAGTATTCTGAGGCTTCGGTATGTTTTTCGGTATAGCAATTATTTTGTTCTGTTAATAGAATAAACGTCGCTAATCGATTTTCGAACGGATAACTATTGTTTTTTGCATAACTTTCTGTTCGGGCAATTGTTTTTTCGCCAATGAATTTGCATAGTTTCTGTAAAAAGGTAGCATCTTGCAATAAAAGATGCTGACAATCTTTAAGAGGAAGTGCTAAGCAAATACAATCATCGATTACCTCAACTGCTTTAGTAAAGGATTCTACACCAATTAATCCTAATTCTCCAATGAACGAAGGTGCTTGAATAAAGTTAATTAATGAAACCTTTCCGTTTTTGTGACTCATATATATTTTTGCTTTCCCAGAAATTAAATAATAAAGATAAGGGAAATCAACCCCTTCAGTACATATCTTTTCTTTCTTTTGAAAGGAATGTAGCTCAGCATACGGTAAGACATCAAAAGAAAAAAGAGTGTGGAGATTGTAAGTTTGCATGTAATGAGAAATTTCTTCATTGTTTTTGCTGACTTTCATATTTTCACCTCATATTTAGTATGAGATATCTCCTATTATTTTTACAAGAAAGAATGATACGGTTTACTTAAATTTGTTTTTGTAGAAAAGAGAGTGTGAGGGGTTTATGAAAAAATATAAAACATTGTTGTTTGATGTAGATGATACACTGTTAGATTTCCAGAAGACGGAGAAAGTGGCATTACGTATGCTTTTTGAGGAGAAAGGGATTCCTCTAACTAGTGAGGTTGAAGCGCGTTATAAAAAAGTTAATAAAGGTCTTTGGGATGTTTTTGAAAAAGGCGAAATCAACCGCGATGAAGTTGTAAATACACGTTTTTCCATTTTATTCAAAGAGTACGGGGAAGAAGTAGATGGGATATTATTCGAAAATAATTACCGTAGCTACTTAGAAGAAGGAAATCAACTCATACAAGGTGCATTTGAATTTATAAATCAAATTCAAAATGAGTATGATTTATATATAGTGACAAACGGCGTTTCTAAGACGCAAGATAAACGTTTACGTAATGCAGGGTTACATTCATTGTTTAAAGGTATTTTTGTTTCTGAAGATACAGGTTTTCAAAAGCCGATGAAAGAGTATTTTGATTATGTTTTTGAACGGATTCCTAACTTTGCTTCTGAAGAAGGGCTTATTATTGGGGATTCATTAAGCGCCGATATTAAAGGTGGATATGTAGCGGGAATTGATACTTGTTGGTTTAATCCAGAAAAGAAATTAAATGATAGCGAGATTGTGCCAACATATGAAGTGCATAGTTTTGAAGATTTATACGCCCGATTGGTGAAGGCTAATAATCAGTGGGGGATGAACAAAACCCCTACTGATTAAAGTTTCACTTTATTAATTTGTAGTTTCGTTCTGTTTAGGAAGCGGAAATGCATTACCAATCGCTGCTGCCCCGAGCATTGGTAATAGTAAATTAAGCGGGAAAAACATAAGTAATAGCAAAGTTATAGCTATTGGCTTTCGTAACGCATAGCTCGAAATCGCTGTCGTTACGATGGCCACAGATGCTACTGGATCTATAGGAAGAATAGAAGCTATAGCGTATCCAATACTTGACCCTGAAAATATAATTGGGAAAATATGTCCACCACGCCACCCCGTATTTAAACAAACGGCAGTAATGCATAGCTTTAAAACTCCTGAAAGAAGTAGTATCCAAAAGGATAAATGCCCCCATTCAACAACTAATTCTTTTAATTGATGTTCCCCTGAAAATAATGTGTACGGAAGAAAAGTGCCTACAATTCCTAATAAAATACCACCGATAATTCCAAGTGTAATTTTGTACTTTGTAAAAGGATGAATTAACTTCTCTAATATGAATTCTAATTTGAAATAAAAGAAACCAATTATAGCACCAATACTAGCAAGCGGGAGAAATGCGATCCATTCATTGAAAGAAAGTGAACCTTCTCCAAAATCAACAATAAAGGATCCTCGATTATCGAGTTTACTCAGTAGTAAATAAACAGAAAAACCTGCAAAAGTAGTAGTTAAGTATACTATTGCTTTTTTTCCTTTAGAAAATTCGTTAATTTGCTCACTCTCATTTTCATTTGGGGCCAAGTAACCGAATAATGGTGCATTAAAAATGACACTTAAAGTAGCACCAATTCCAACCTCTGTTAGTTCATTCATTCCCTTTAAAGCAAATTTAAAGCGATCACCAACCCATGTGCAAAGTCCGCCAATAATTCCAACAAGTGCGGCTTCTGGACCGAGACTAGCCCCAAATATTAAGACAATAATCGCAGTTAAAGTAGCTTGATGGACAAAACGGTATTCAATCCTACCTGTTTTTTTATATTCATCCATAACCTCTGGCATAAGACGTGGATATGTACCAAAGTATTTTTGTGATAAACCAACAAGAATCCCGCCGATTGTGGTTACGCAAAGGGTGTAATAAGGGGGGGAAGAGAAAACGCTAGGTAAATAACCCCAAATAAAATGGATCCCGATATTTATCGTAACTAAAAATAGCCAGACTGTAGCGCCTACTATGGATCCTAGAAGAATGCCATATAAGACGATTATATAATGCATGTCTTTTGTATTTGTCATGTTATACCTCCGTTATGCAAGTTTTAGTAGGAAAAGGTTGCAGATGTTAGTGTGAAATGGATTGAATATGTATAGTATCTTTTTGAGAGGATTGCTTATTCAACATGTAGGGCGATTTTTTGAATTTATAGTTTAAGTTACTTATTTAATTTTATAGATTGATTTGAGTTTTTTAAAGGTCTTTTTTGAAATAGAATGGAATATATTTCTTTTGTTGCTTTCTATAAAACTGTTAACGTTTATTTTAGAACATTCGGAAAAATCGATTGACATTAGGAAATTATTGCTATAAAATCAACGGTAATTGCATAGTCTTATCAAGAAAAGGTGGAGGGACAGGCCCGATGAAACCTTGGCAACAGCCGTATAACGGAATTGTGCCAAATCCTGCAGGTAATAATCCTGAGAGATAAGAAAGAGCCTTTAGAGCGTGTTTTCAAACTGCTCCTTTCTTATTTTCAGGAAAGGGGCAGTTTTTTATTTTGTATAAAAGAAAGGAGAATGAGAGATGGGAGAATCATGGGGAAAAGGAAC
This sequence comes from Bacillus cereus group sp. N24, assembly GCF_016483345.1. NCBI lineage: Bacteria > Bacillati > Bacillota > Bacilli > Caryophanales > Bacillaceae > Bacillus > Bacillus cereus group sp. N24. Next base: position 44,413 of record NZ_JAEHCA010000014.1, on the reverse strand, counting down.
GATTTGTGTGCAAGGTGGCTATACACCAAAGAATGGTGAACCACGTGTTTTGCCGCTTTATCAAAGTACAACGTATAAATACGATACGTCGGATGATTTAGCAGCACTATTTAATTTAGAGGCAGAAGGATATATATATACGCGTATTGGCAATCCTACTCTAGCTGCATTCGAGCAGAAGTTATCAGATTTAGAAGGCGGTGTAGGAGCGGTTGCAACAGCTTCTGGGCAGGCAGCCATTATGCTAGCAGTTTTAAATATTTGTAGTAGTGGAGATCATCTTCTTTGTTCTTCAACAGTTTACGGGGGGACGTTTAATTTATTTGGAGTAAGTTTACGTAAGCTTGGCATTGATGTTACGTTCTTTAATCCAAATTTAGCAGCAGATGAAATTGTGGCACTTGCTAATGATAAGACGAAACTCATCTATGCAGAATCGTTAGGAAATCCAGCAATGAACGTTTTAAATTTCAAAGAATTTTCAGATGCAGCCAAGGAGCTGGAAGTACCTTTTATCGTTGATAACACATTAGCGACTCCTTATTTATGCCAAGCGTTCGAACATGGAGCAAATATTATTGTTCATTCTACGACGAAATATATTGATGGGCATGCAAGCTCTTTAGGTGGCATTGTAATTGACGGAGGAAATTTTGATTGGACAAAAGGGAAATATCCTGAGCTTGTTGAACCAGATCCAAGTTATCACGGCGTAAGCTATGTTCAAAACTTCGGGGCAGCAGCTTATATTGTGAAAGCACGTGTTCAGCTGTTAAGAGACTATGGAAATTGTATGAGCCCATTCAATGCGTATATTAGCAATATTGGCTTAGAAACACTGCATTTACGAATGGAGCGTCATAGCGAAAATGCTCTCGCAGTTGCCAAGTGGCTTGCTAACCATGAACGTATTGAATGGGTGAATTATCCGGGGTTAGATAGTAATGAAAATTACTCGTTAGCACAAAAGTATTTGAAAAAAGGTGCTAGTGGAGTTTTAACTTTCGGTATTAAAGGTGGATTAGAAGCAGCAAAAGAATTTATCGCAAATGTAAAACTAGCGACTCTCGTAACGCATGTAGCTGATGCAAGAACTTGTGTTATACATCCTGCTAGTACGACGCATAGACAATTAAGTGCTGAAGATCAGCGTTTAGCTGGTGTTACATCTGATTTAATTCGTTTATCGGTTGGTATAGAAGATGTTTCTGATATTATTGCAGATTTAGAAGCGGCATTAGTCGGAGGCAAACAACATGCCGATCATAATTGATAAAGACTTACCAGCTCGTAAAGTATTGCAAAAAGAAAATATTTTTGTAATGACGAAGGAACGAGCAGAAACACAAGATATTCGGGCATTGAAAATTGCTATATTAAATTTAATGCCAACGAAGCAAGACACAGAGGCACAATTACTTCGATTAATTGGAAATACACCGTTGCAATTAGATGTTCATTTGCTTCATATGGAATCACATCTGTCTCGTAATGTAGCGCAGGACCATTTAACAAGCTTTTATAAAACGTTTCGTGATATTGAAAATGAAAAATTTGATGGGCTCATTATTACAGGAGCACCAGTTGAAACTCTTTCTTTTGAAGAAGTAGATTATTGGGAAGAGCTTAAACGTATTATGGAGTATTCAAAAACGAATGTAACATCCACGCTTCATATTTGCTGGGGGGCACAGGCTGGTTTGTATCATCATTACGGCGTTCCGAAGTATCCCCTTAAGGAAAAAATGTTCGGCGTATTTGAACATGAAGTCTGTGAGCAACATGTGAAACTGTTACAGGGGTTTGATGAGTTGTTTTTTGCCCCGCATTCCCGTCATACAGAAGTACGAGAGAGTGATATTAGAGGGGTGAAAGAATTAACGTTGTTAGCAAACTCTGAAGAAGCTGGTGTTCACCTTGTTATTGGGCAAGAAGGAAGGCAAGTTTTCGCCCTCGGACATAGTGAATATAGTTGTGAGACGTTAAAACAAGAATATGAACGAGATCGTGACAAAGGGTTAAATATTGACGTGCCAAAAAATTATTTTAAACATAATAATCCAGATGAAAAGCCGCTTGTTAGGTGGAGGAGTCATGGGAATTTATTATTCTCTAATTGGTTGAATTATTACGTGTATCAAGAAACCCCTTATGTATTGTAAAAAAAGATTGTGTAACACGTGGCAACGTTTTCTTTGTAAGGATTACTCTTTATTTTTCCGAATGTTCAAAATACATTGTTTTTCAGATTTTTCACTCATATAATTTCATCTAAACACAATTTTTGAGGGGTGGACAGTATTATGAAAGAAATTCAGGTTGGTCTATTAGGTCTTGGGACAGTTGGTAGCGGTGTAGTTCGTATTATTACAGATCATCAAGAGCGACTTATACACCAAGTAGGTTGTCCAGTGAAGGTAACGAAAGTATTGGTGCAAAACATTGAGAAAGAGAGAGAGGTAGAGGTACCTTCTACTCTATTAACACAAAATGCAAATGAAATTTTAGATAATCCAAATATTGATGTTGTCATCGAAGTGATGGGTGGCATTGATGATGCAAAGGCATATATTTTACAAGCTTTACAAAGTGGGAAGCACGTTGTGACTGCAAATAAAGATTTAATGGCGTTACACGGAGCGGAACTATTAGCAGTAGCAAAGGATAATAAGGCTGATTTGTTTTATGAAGCAAGTGTAGCTGGAGGAATCCCGATTTTGCGAAGCATCGTAGAAGGACTTTCTTCAGATCTTATTACGAAAGTAATGGGAATTGTAAATGGAACGACAAATTTTATTTTGACGAAAATGTCAGATGAAGGGAGAGCATATAACGACGTGTTAAAAGAAGCCCAACAACTTGGATTTGCAGAAGCAGATCCAACATCAGATGTAGAAGGTTTAGACGCGGCAAGAAAAATGACGATTTTAGCTACTCTCGGTTTCTCTACAAACGTAGAGCTTGGAGATGTGAAAGTAAAAGGAATTACTTCTATTACAGAAGAAGATATTGAATATAGTAAGAGCTTAGGCTATACAATTAAATTAATTGGTCTTGCAAAGAGAGATGGCGAAAAATTAGAGGTTACAGTTGAACCGACTTTACTTCCCAATACACATCCCCTTGCGGCAGTGCAAAATGAATATAATGCTGTGTATGTGTACGGTGAAGCGGTAGGAGAAACGATGTTTTATGGGCCGGGAGCAGGAAGCTTACCGACAGCAACAGCGGTTGTTTCGGATTTGGTTGCTGTGATGCAAAATATTAGACTAGGGGTAACAGGAAATAGTGCTGTAGTCCCGCAATATCAAAAAGTATTAAAAGAGCCAGACGAAATTGTCGTGAAAAAGTTTTTAAGACTGCATGTAAAAGATGAAATTGGTGTATTTGCAAAAATTACTTCATTGTTCTCTGAGCGCGGAGTTAGCTTTGAGAAAATTATTCAAATGCCGCTTGAAGAGAAAGGAAAGGCTGAAATTGTGATTGTAACGCATCGTGCGTCTCTTGCTGATTATGATTATATTCTACATACGTTGCAAGGGTATGAAGAAATAGATTGTTTGAAAGCGAACTATCGAATTGAAGGGGATGCTAAGTAGTATCTCTTACCATAAAACAGAAAGAGCCTATTAAGCGGCTTGCTTAATAGGCTCTTTTTTATTTAAAATCTGCGTACCAACTTGAATAAATGCTTGGATAATCCAGCCTGTTGTAAAGGATAAGATGATTGTTCCAAAATAGATAGGTCCATCTAATAAGAAGCTTAATGTTAAAAATAGAAAAGCCAATGAAATCTCTGTTTTTCTAAACGTCCATTTTCTCTTCTCAGCAACTGTTAAAACGAAAGCTTCTTGAGGTGCTGCGCAAAGGTTTGTTGAGACATAAAGGCCAATGCCAGCTCCGACAAATAGATTTCCACAAATAAGTGTTATATATTTTGGAAGAGAGAGGAGAGCGTCCATAATAATTGTAATGGAACCAATCCAGTCAACAAAAAGAGAAATAAGAATCATCGTTACAATTGTGCCAATTGTAATTTGTTTTTTATTCCAAAAGAGTACGATAAGTGTAAAAGCAAAGTTAATCATGAAAATCCAAAAACCAATACTTATCCCGAAATTTTGATATAGTGCAATAAAGAAGGAATCGTAAGGGCTAAGTCCAAAGGAAGTAATTGTCGTCATCATATTAATACCGATGGCGAGAATGAGTAAACCGCCAATGAAAAATATATATTCTAATTTAAATCGAAGCATAGTTGTATATCCTTTCTAAATGTATTTGCTAGGAAAGGATATATTGTGGAAAGCTTACCAGGTCAAGGGAGAATTTTTGTAAGAAGGGGAAAATGAGATGACAAATATAAGAAAGATTGCTGAACTTGCTGGAGTATCTGTTTCAACTGTTTCACGTGTACTAAATAATCATCCGTACGTAAATGAACAGAAACGAAAAGAAATTTTAGCGATTATAGAGGAATTGAATTATACGCAAAATGTGAACGCGATTCATTTAGTGAAAGGAAAAACGAATGTAATTGGCGTTTTATTGCCACACGTAAATGATCAATATTATAGTGCTATTATTGAGGGGATATCAAAAGAAACAGCAAAGAATAATTATAATATGATGCTTTGCCAGACAAATTACAGCGAAGAAAGAGAACTAGAAATTTTGCATATGTTAAAAATGAAAAAGCTTGATGGGGTTATTATATGTTCCCGTGCAAATAGTAAGGAGAAACTTGAAGAATATACGAAATTCGGCCCGATTGTTATGTGTGAAGAAATAGATTCGAAATGCATTTCAAGTGTGCATATTGATTACTACAAAGTATTTTCGCATGGGATGAAAAGCTTAATAGATGTCGGTCATACACGTATTGGATATTGCATTGGAAGGAGTAATAGCATTAATAGCCAAAGACGAAAAAAGGCGTATGCAGATTCGCTTCAACAGAGTACCGTAACACCGTTAGAGAGTTGGAAATTTGAAGGGTGTTTTACGGTGGAAGATGGACGTAACGTAATTAGAGAATGGGCTCGTATGTCTGTAAAACCAACGGCGTTTCTTGTATCTTGTAATCATATTGCAGCGGGAATGGTAACAGAAGCAAAAAAACAAGGAATTCGAATTCCAGAAGATATGACGATTATCGGATGTGACGATCAAGAGGTAGCAGATATATTAGGTATAACAACAATTTCCCATCCTAGTAAAAATGTCGGGATAAAAGCGTTTGAATTATTATATGAAAAGATTAATGCAGAGAAATTAGATGTGAAACATATAGAGTTATTACCAAAGTTAGTAAATAGAGAAACGACGTGATAGAGAAGGTGTGAAAATCGCTTTTCAAAATTTCGTTTGGTATAATTATGGACAATCTAAGAGGGCTAAAAGGGGTTTTGATATGAGATCAAAAGTAGTAAAAGTAATCCTACTCATTACAATTGCATCTTTTTGTTTATTTGCATATGGCTTTGTTTCAGGTGTAAATGATGTATTAAATCCGAAAGCTTCAAGTTTAATTAAGAAAACGGATGTAGTAGCAAAAGAGAAAAAGAAAAAGGGAACATTGCAAGTCGTTAGTTTAGGTGATTCGTTAACGCGCGGCGTTGGTGATAAAGAAGGAATTGGCTATATTGGACGAATGAAAGAAGATTTACAAAAAGATTATAAGCAAAAGGTTGCACTAACTAACTTGGCAGTGAGTGGTGCGAAAATGCCCGATTTATTAAAACAAATTGAAAGCAACGGTGCTCAATATTCAATTAAGCAAGCAGATGTGATCGTTTTAACGATTGGCGGAAATGATTTATTTCCAGGCTGGGAATCGCTTGGAAAGATAGATTTAGAAACATACCGTCCTGATACGGAAACGTTCCAAAATGAAGCTAAGAAAATTATAGACGAAATTCGTAAGTTAAATACAGATAGCCCTATTTTTTGGCTAGGTTTATATAATCCTTTTGAAGATGTAGAAGATTTAAAAGGGTCTTCAAACATTGTTGTGGATTGGAACGCTTCTTTAGAGAAGTTAGCTTTAAATGATAAAAATGTATATATTACACCGACATTTGATTTATTCCAAAACCGCGGAAAGGATTTATTATACTCAGATCATTTTCACCCGAATGAAGTAGGGTACACATATATGGCAGAACGATTAGTTCAAAATGTTGTGAGTAAGTTAAAACTAGAACAAGGAGGGGTAAAATGACGACGATACTTTCCGTACGAGACGTGAAGAAGGTTATTGGAAAGAAGGCAATTGTAGAGAATATTTCTTTCGATGTAAAACAAGGGGAAGTGTTCGGTTTCCTAGGACCGAATGGTGCCGGAAAAACGACTACCATTCGAATGTTAGTTGGATTGATTAAAGAAACAGAAGGTACGATTTCTATCGGTGGTTATTCTATTAAGGAAAATTTCAGAGAAGCGATGCGTCAAATTGGGAGTATCGTTGAAAACCCGGAACTGTATACATATTTAACAGGCTGGGAAAATTTAAAGCAATTTGCTCGTATGCTAGGTGGTATATCAGATGAACGTATTATTGAAATTGCTCAAATGGTTCATTTGGATGAAAGAATTCACGATAAGGTAAAAACGTACTCACTCGGCATGAAACAGCGCCTTGGAATTGCGCAGGCGCTTCTTGGAAATCCGAAATTGCTCATATTAGATGAGCCAACAAATGGTTTAGACCCAGCTGGCATTAGAGAACTTAGGGAATTTATACATAAGCTTGTGAAAGAAGAAAACATGAGTGTGTTTATTTCAAGTCATTTGCTAAGTGAAGTACAAATGATATGTGATCGAGTCGCTATTATTCATAAAGGAAAAATGATAACAGTTGCCAAGGTTGAAGAGTTAATTAAAACAGCAAGTGATCGTGTAGAGTGGATTGTTACACCAATTTCTAAGGCGAAAGGTATGTTAGAAGAGGATGAGGAAGTAAGAGAAGTGAGTATAGAAGGTGGGCGCTTACTATGCCGCATGGATATTGCATCTATAAGTAGATGGAATAAACGCTTTGTAGAAAATGGGATAGATGTGCACAGCGTTAAGGAGCTTGTATTTACGCTAGAAGATTTATTTATTGAACTCACAAGGGGTGAGCAGCATGCGTGAATTTGCGAATCTAGTTTTAAATGAATCGGAGAAAATTTATCGTAAGAAACGTATTTTTGTTGTCATGCTTATTTTAGCAATTTTAATTCCACTTTTCGTGTATGCGCAGTATCGTGAAATAGAAACGACACAAAAAAGGCTCGGTACAACGGATTGGAAAGTTTCATTACAACAACAAATTGTTGATTCTCAGAACCGTTTGAACAACTCTAGATTACCAGAAGAATGGCGTGATTGGTTAAAGGTAAGAGTGGAGCAACAACAATATTATTTAGATCATGATATTAACCCGATGGCGCCGGGCGCACCGACTTTTGTAAGAGCGTTTATTGAACAAGGAATTACATTGTTTATTCCACTTCTCGTAATGATTGTCGCTATTGATATTGTTTCAGGAGAACGAAGCGATGGGACGATGAAGATGTTACTTACGCGGCCGATTCGGCGCTGGAAAATACTCCTTAGTAAATACGTAACGATGTTATTTTTCATTTCGCTCATACTGCTTCTTGTAGGCTTGTTTGCTTACATATTATCAGGGCTTGTATTTGGGTACTCGGGATGGAATTTACCTGTTTTAACTGGATTTGTCATTGATAAGGAAACGTTAAATACGAACTTTGTGCACCTTATTCCGCAGTGGCAATACATCTTAATGGCGTATGGCCTGGCCTGGTTTGTTGCTATCGTTGTCGGAACTATATCGTTTATGGTTTCTGTTTTAATTCGCAATACACCAGCTGGTATGGGTGTTATGTTAGCTGCATTAATTGCAGGTGGTATTTTAAGTTCATTTGCAACGTCTTGGGAAGGCGCAAAATATATTTTTAGTGTGAACCTATCATTAACGGATTATTTATCAGGAAAATTACCTGCATTACAAGGTTTATCGATGGGATTTTCTTTGATGAATTTAACTGTTTGGGCAGTTGTTTCCCTTATTATTTCGTTCGTAGTATTTATAAAACAGGATATGTTGAATTAATTAGACAGGAAGTGACAGTATGGAAAATGTTTTAAAAAATGATTGGGGGCCGTTATTGGCACCAGAATTTGAGAAAGAATATTATCGCAAATTGGCTAATTTTTTGAAAGAAGAATACAGTACACATGTTGTTTATCCAAAGATAGAAGATATTTTTAACGCTCTAGAGTATACAAGTTATGAAAATACAAAGGTCGTTATTTTAGGACAAGATCCATACCATGGACCGGATCAAGCGCATGGTTTAAGCTTTTCTGTGCAACCCGGTATTAAAACGCCACCGTCGTTGTTAAATATGTATAAAGAACTTCGAGATGAATATGGGTATGGCATTCCAAATAACGGTTATTTAGTAAAGTGGGCAGAGCAAGGAGTTTTATTATTAAATACTGTATTAACAGTTCGGCAAGGTGAAGCAAATTCTCATAAAGGAAAAGGATGGGAGCATTTCACTGATCGTGTAATTGAGCTATTAAATGAACGTGAAAAACCAGTTATTTTCATATTGTGGGGACGCCATGCACAGGCGAAGAAGAAGTTAATTACGAATCCAAATCATCATATTATCGAATCTGTACATCCAAGCCCATTGTCAGCAAGACGTGGTTTCTTTGGAAGTAAGCCGTACTCTAAAGTAAATACGATTTTAGCTAATATGGATGAGAGAGAAATTGATTGGGAAATTCCAAATTTGTAAAGTGAAACTTTAATCAGTGGGGGTTTTGTTCACCCCCTACTGATTATCAGCCCTCACCAATCGGGGTAAATAGAAAAGGTAGTTAACAGTCGTTAACTACCTTTTTATTATCATTGTTGCTCGTTCTTTAATTTTGCATCTAGTACAAAAGTACCAAATGGGATAACTGATGAAACGAATGCCCCAAGTGCCCATAAAATTGATTTACGGTGTACGATTGTTACTTGAATGACTGCAAAGATGAATAGAATAAATAGAACACCATGAGCCATGCCTGTAATTTTAACAGCTGTTGCAAATCCTGCGAAGTATTTCAATGGCATTGCTACAAATAATAGTAATAGGAAAGAAATCCCCTCAACTAGTCCAATTGCTCTTAATCGTCCGATTGGTGTAGATAACATGTAAAGTAGCCTCCTTTAACGTATGCTTGTTTATAGTAAATTTGTATTCTTTTTCAAAATAAAATAGTCTATTTTGTTTCATTATATACAAAAAGAAAGTTTACACTACGAGAATAGTGCAAAGTTCAAAATATAGTCACAAAAGCACGAGAATTTAAATAAAAACCTATTTGAAGTGTTTGACTTCAAATAGGTTTTATGAATGAAAATATTAAACAAGTACTTCTGTTTTTAAAACGAATTTCTCTACAACTTTTGCAACGCCATCGTTCATATTTGTATCTGTTACATAGTTTGCAATTTCTTTAATATCATCTGGCGCATTACCCATTGCAACACCAAGACCTGCGAATTCAATCATCGCTTGGTCGTTATAGCTGTCGCCCATTGCGATAACTTCTTCGCGTTTAATACCAAGTTTTTGGATGAGTTGGTTTAGGCTTGTTCCTTTTGTAACCCCATATTCAGTAAATTCTAAGAAGAATGGTTTTGAACGCATCACGCTTAATTGGCCTTCTAGTTGTTTTTGTAGTTTCTTTTCTACTTCAACAAGGCGTTCAGCTTCTTTGTTCATTAATACTTTTACTACAGGCTCTGTTACAGCGGCTTTAAAATCATCTACTACAACGATTGGCATACCAGTAATGTCGCCCTCAATTTCAGTATACGGATTATTTTCTTCTGTTACGATATCATCGCCAATGTAAGTATGAATCCATACATCTTCAGTTTTACTAATTTCAAATAGGTTGTGAACGATTTCAGGAGATAGCGTGCTACTAAAGATTTCTTCATTTGTTTTACAGTTAATAATTTTTGCTCCGTTAAAGGATAGAATGAAGCTACCATATTCTTCTAATTGAAGTTCTTTTGCAACATTGCGCATACCAAACGTTGGGCGCCCAGAAGCAAGTACAACTTTAACGCCGCGCTCCTGTGCTGTCATTAAAGCTTCTTTCGTACGAGGTGAAATTGTATGGTCATCGCGTAATAAAGTATCATCTAAATCTAAAACAATCATTTTATAAGTCATATAGAAAATTCCTTTCTTTAATTGAAATCAAAATACATGTTCATGAAGATGTTGAGGAATAATAGTAAGACATCAAACCTCTTTGAAAAGAAGTAGATAAATTATTATGAGTGTGTTGCTCATAATATTGGTTAATAATCATTGGGGATGAATAAAACCCCAATGATTAAAGTTTGATTTTATCGTAACAACTCTAAAGGTAGAGTGCAATAATGGAAGTTTTCCAATTTACGATAGTTGTTTTGCTGTGGAACGAGAAAATAGTATTTCTAGCAAGATTGCCATTACAGATCCAAGAACGAGACCGTTACTTAAAAAAGATGCTAGAAATGGTGGAAGTGTGGAATATGCTCCTGCTGGAACAAACATAACCCCGACTCCTGTAAAGATGGAAAGACCGGCTACTTTAAATAATCGTTCTTTATCCTGGACAGTTTCGTATTCTCGAAAGGCGAGGCCAATCATGCTTGCGAATACAGGATAAATAGCGGCATAACCAACTGCAACTGGGATTGCTGCAAAGAATGAAGTGATTTTTGGGAATATACTAACGGCAATAATAAAGCTTGATCCTAATATAAATGGAAGGCGTTTATAAATATTAGTCGTTGCAATAAATCCTGCTGATCCAGAAATGGCAACAGGTCCAATAGCTGAAAATAGACCGCCTAGCAATTGATTTATTCCCGTTATAATGCCAGCTTGTTTAAATCGATCTGGAGCTGCATCTGTTTCGTACTTAGAAACAACCTTTTGTACAACACGAATACTTGCTAACATATTTGTTAGAAGTAATAGTGTAACGAAAATGACTGTGATTGCCATGTTCCATTCAACGCGAGGCATTCCGAAAACGAATAGAGATGGAAGACGGATTATGTCTGTTACAGGTGTTACAGGATTAGATAATCCGAAGCATGCAAATAAAATCCAGCCGCAGACAATACTGAAGAGAACGGAATATTGTCCAATAATAGGTAGCTTCATAATGAAAAAGGATAGTAAAATAACAATGAGTGAAAGAATAAATACTTTTGGTTGTACTTCTGTATGTTGTCCATCAAGACCAAACATTCCTTTTAAGAAGGAGCCACTGAGTTGCGTGACAAGAAGAAATAAATATGTTCCAATAACTGTCGGTGTAAAGTAGCGAACTAGTTTATCAATGAGTCCAAAAACGCTAAGAATAATGCAAATAATACCGCTTAATAAGAAAGCATATTGAAGAACTTTAAGTGTCTCATTGCTTGATCCAAATAATATGACGCCTAAACTTGCGTAAAGGGAGAAAATTCCCCACCAAAGGCCAGCAGGACCTTCTTGAATAGGAAGTTTATGCCCAAATATAGCTTGCAAGAGACCAGCAAAGCCTAGAACAAATAATGTTCTTTGTACGAATGCGATAGCTTCAGCGCCATCAAGACCATAACTAGTTGCGACACTAATTGGTACAATAAGGCTTCCCGCTAAAATAAATAGTGCCCATTGTAAGGCGGAAAGAAATGTCTTCATTATATCAACCTCTTTCATAGATTCCGTATCTAGTATATACGTATTTTATTTCCACTGGCAAAGATTGTAGATAGAGAAAAGAGTTGAAACACGATATGAATGCACGTAAGCAATTATGGATAGCTGTTGTATGTATGACCTTTGTTGTAATTTTAGGAACACTAGGATTTATGACAATTGAAGAGATTAGTTTGTTTCAAGCATTTTGGATGACGATGATTACTGTATTGACTGTTGGATACGGAGATGCCGTTCCTGTAACGCAAGCAGGGAAAGTATTTGCGCTCCTTATTATTCCTGTTGGTGTTGGTATTGTTACATATGCAATTGGAGTAGTGGCAGCTATAATTATTGAAGGGAATTTATTTCATGCAGTGCGGAGGAAGAAGATGGATAAACAAATAGCACAGTTACAAAATCACATTATAGTATGTGGTTGCGGTAGAGTGGGGCTTCAAGTTGTACATGAATTGCAAGAAAAGAAAATTCCATTTGTTGTTGTCGATAAAGATGAAAGCATATTAGAGAAGGAAAAGCTTTTGTATATACATGGAGATGCGACGGAGGATCAAGTTTTACATCATGCTGGAATTTCAAAAGCGGCTGGTTTAGTTGCTATTGTTGCAAATGATGCTGAAAATGTATTTATTACATTAACGGCAAGAGGATTAAACGATGCAATTAAAATTGTAGCAAGAGCGGAAAAGCAAGAAACCGAAGATAAATTAAGGCGTGCTGGTGCAAATAAGGTTATTAATCCATCTAGTATGGCAGGAATTCATATTGCAAAAGGTATTGCGAATCCGCTAACAGTTCATTATATTGATACAGTACTGTATGGAATAGAGCAATCATTTGTAATTGAAGAAATTTCAGTCGGAAACGATTCTATCTTAGTCAATAAATCGTTACTAGAGAGTGATGTGAGAAATCAATTTGATGTAACAATTTTAGCGATTTTGAGAAGTGGGGATATTATACATAATCCGACGGGGCAGGAAAAATTGCAAGAACATGATATGATAATAGTATTTGGTTCAGTAGAGAAGCTGGGGCAATTTGAGAAAGAACTACAAAGTACGAGGTGATAAGGAATGCAAATATCGAGCGATAAGATTTTAAATAAAATGGCGAATGAAATTGCAAAGGCAAAAAGTAGTGAAGGACAAAAATCAAAAGATCATTTATTAGTTGTGCGTGCTTTATGCGATTTACTATTAGATGAACAGGTTGAATCTTCTACGTATAGAGAGCCGCAAATTCAATCGCAAGTAATTGGATCGCAGCCTATAACAACAGTCCAACCAGTCCAACCAGTTATACCGGTTTCTGGAGAACCTGTGTATATAAAAGAAGAAGGTGCAAATGGTAATTCTTTATTTGATTTTTAAGGATTAAATCGTTTGGCTTATATGAAAAAATTGCTTATGATAAAAGTAAAAAAGGGGAATTAAGATGAAAATTTTCTTTTTACTAGGTTGTATTGCAGCGGGGCTATCTGTTGCGTTAGGAGCCTTTGGGGCACATGGTTTAGAAAATAAAATTTCTGCGAAAATGTTAGAAGTTTGGAAAACAGGCGTTACATATCAAATGTTTCATGCAGGTGGACTATTCGTAGTTGCTCTATTGATGGATAAGATTCAATCATCACTTTTAACTACTGCTGGTTGGCTTATGGTAGCTGGGATTATTATGTTCTCAGGTAGTCTTTACGCACTAAGTACGACAGGTATTAAGTTCTTTGGTCCAATTACACCTCTTGGTGGTGTAGCGTTTATTGTGGCGTGGATTTTAGTAGGAACTGCAGTAGTAAAAGGGTTATAAAAAAACAAAAGCTGGCATTTGCCAGCTTTTTTTTATGGTCTCGGAGCATAAGTTGCTTGTTGACTAGGTAAATACGTAATCTCTTCTGGGAATTCTACATAATCTAAGTAGATCATTAATAGTAAAAAACGTTTCCCTGATTGTGGTTCACTAATAACGATATGATCACGTCCGGCCGCTTCGATAATCCCTGTATAAGATTGTGTACCGAGCGAGCTACCACGCTCATAAGTCATTACAACTGTAGCTTGCTTTCCTTTATTTAAGCGAAGAATGTTTTCAATGTATGATTGCTCGAGCGGTAACATCCCTTGAGAAACTGCAAGTTGAGCCTGAGCAGCTTGTTGTTGCATTGCTTGCTGTTGTTGCTGTTGCTGCGCGGTCATTTGTTGCGGTTGTACGTAAGTGCCTGATGGTTGATAAAAACCTGTTCCATAGTACGGGTTTTGTTGCTGTGCCATTCAAAAATCCCTCCTCATTTTCATTCCCTAATATACGCTTGGACAGTCTCCGGCAGATGGCTGGAAGAAGCAGTGCTTTTTAAAGCGACCAGAATTTTGTTGGTCATACCAAGTTGGCGGACAAGGACCTTCAGGCCTAAAAAACCATAAGGCAAAGTTAGCGGGCCAAAAACGTTGTCCTTGAATGGTCCGTCTTGCTAATGCGATATCTTGCTCCCTCGCTCGCTGATAAAAATATCCTTTTTGAGTTGCCTCAAAACCACCAGGATTTTGATAAACCATTTGACGTAAATTACGTATCTTTTTAAAATCTAAACAATTTCCACGGACACGATTTACCCCAACGTTTCCGACCATTAGCATTCCTTGTTGCCCTTCTCCTTCGGCTTCAGCACGCATCAGTCTAGCTAATAACTTTACATCTTCTTCGTTATAAGCAATAACACCCATTATGTGTCACCTCTCTTTGTGGAATACCTTTTGGAAAGAGGTTTATCCCGCATTAATGGGCAGTAAGGCTCCCACCTTAAAATTTGGCTGGAGCAAAGAAGGTGGGTGGGAGATCAAACTGCCCCTAAACGCCCGATTGGTGAAGGCTAATAATCAGTGGGGGATGAACAAAACCCCCACTGATTAAAGTTTCACTTTATCTCTAGATGAAGTGTGGAACAATTACTAGTTCATACGTATGAGGAAAAGGACTCAGATATGACAACCAAACGAAGTTTTACATTGAGAGAGAAAAATAAAAAAGCTAGCGTGTGCTAGCTTTTTATCATTAAAATATTTTGGACCATAAGTTTGAGAAGAAATCACCAACGGAACGCATTGTTAATACGAACCAATTTGCTTTTTCTACTTCTTCTGTCGTTTTTGCAGCAATCTTCATGCTCTTATTTCCATCTAAGAAACCATATTTATCAGTTGATTCTAAAACGATGGAACCCACCTTTGTATCTTTCTTAATAGGAGCAATTAAATGTCCATCTTCAGCGAGTGACTTATCTGCTTCAGTAGAAATTTTGTAAGGTGATTTGTCACCCTTTTTCGCAATTACTGTTATTTCTTTTTCAGGTGCAACAGTTACTTGATCTGCTTTCCCTTTTACTACAGAGATTGTATTATTTTTATCAATTTTCAGCTTTTGTTTTTCGAAGCTATTAAATCCATATTCAATTAATGCACGAGATTCTGTGAAACGCTCGTCCATTGATTTTGTCTTAATAATAACGGAAATAAGACGTAAATCACCACGTTTTGCTGTAATAGTGAATCCATATCCAGCTGTATCAGAACTTCCTGTTTTCAAACCATCTGATCCTTCATAAGCGAAAGCAGCACCTGGTAGCATCCAGTTCCAGTTTTCCATACGAATTGGCTTCGGATGATTATCCGGGAAGTTTCTAAATCTTTGTTTTGTATCCTCTAGCATTTCTGGATACTTTGTAATTATTATTTTTGAAAGAATACCCATATCGCGAGCTGACATGGAGTTTTCTCCATTCGGATCAGTTCCTTCAGGGTGTTTTCCTTTTAAATCAGCGTTATTTAACCCAGTAGCGTTTACAAATTTATATTTCTTTAACCCTAGTTTTTTTGCATGGTCATTTGCAAGATTTAAGAAGTTTTTTTCGCTTCCTGCAAGAAGTTCTGCTAAAGCAATACTAGATCCATTCGCAGAGAAGATAACGATAGAATGATATAATTCTTTTACAGTATATTGACGTCCTTTTTCAAATGGTACGTTAGAGAATTCGTTATTACGAGAGACTTCATAAGCATAATCAGAAATATTTACTTTTGTATCCCAAGTAATTTTCCCTTCTTTAATTGCCTCTAAAACAGCATAAACAACAATTAATTTTGACATACTAGCGATAGCTAGTAATTCATCTGGATTTTGCTCATGCAGTATTTTTCCTGTATCTGCATCAAATAGAAGTGCAGCGGCTGCCTCAATATGTATTTTTTCTTCCGCATGGGATGTTGTTACTACTAAGGAAGAAATTGACAATAAAAGCAATAGTAAAATAGACAAGATTTTCTTCATATAGATTATCACCTTCGCATCGGTATTTAGCATATAGCTCGTATCATTTTAGCATAACTTTATATATAAAAAGGTTACAATTTTACAAGAAATTTGAAAAGAATTTGTCGATTTTTGTTCAAATTTGCGGAGAAAAGAAGTTTTTTGAGGAGAAATATAGAGGATAATAAAAAAAGGAACGAAATTCGTTCCTTTTTCACTATTTATATGTGTAAAAATTTCTCTACTTTTTCGTTCGGTAAAATGTTTCCTACGAAAAATGTTCCGAATTCACCGTAACGAGCACTTACTTCATCGAAGCGCATTTCATATATAAGTTTCTTAAATTGAAGAACATCATCAGCGAATAATGTTACGCCCCACTCGAAATCGTCGAATCCGACTGATCCTGAAATAACTTGGCGTACTTTACCTGCGTACTGTCGGCCAATTTTACTATGACTGTACATCATTTTTTTACGTTCTTCCATAGGAAGCATGTACCAGTTGTCATCACCTTGGCGACGCTTGTCCATTGGATAGAAGCAAATATGATTTGCTTTTGGTAATTCAGGATATAAGCGAGCTAAAATTTGTGGGTTTTGGTATGGATCTTCATCAGCTGGAAGATAGTTGCTTAGTTCAACAACAGATACGTAAGAATATGCAGGAACCATATATTCAGCTAATGTTGTTTTATTTAGTTCTGTTTCAATTTCATTTAATTCTTCCATTGTTGGACGTAAAATCATAAGCATAATATCAGCCTTTTGACCAACAACTGTATACATTGCGTGACTACCTTTTTTTGCAGTAGCTACTTCGTTCCATTTTTCAACGACATTTAAAAATTCAGACACAGCTTGTCCGCGTTCGTCGCTAGATAATGTTTTCCATGCAGCCCAATCAATAGAACGTAAATCATGTAGACAATACCAGCCATCTAACGTTGTTGTTGCTTCACTCATTCTATTCACCTCAGTTAATGATAGTTTTACACGTTAACTATAGCATATATAGTTTTAAAATCATCTATATAAAGTTTCGGCACATAAAATTGTCACATTTATATTTATTAGAAAACGGGAGAAAATAAGGCTTAAGTAGGACATAATTTTCGGCTGAATTTTATGAAAATATAATCATTTTCATTTTATCTATTTTTTGGGAGCTATAAGTTTAAAATATAGAGGAAAAGCAGTATTCTTAAAGATAGAGTTTTTTAACATATGTAGGAGGGTTTACTCGTGAGCAACTTATTTACAACAGTAAAAGAAAAAGTTCAAGGAAAAGGCATTTCTATCGTACTTCCTGAAGGAACTGATGAAAGAATTTTAGGCGCTGCAGAGCGTTTAGCAAAAGAAGAGTTAGTAAAACCAATTTTAGTTGGTAATAAAGAAGAAATTAGCGCAAAAGCTGCTAGCATGAATTTAACATTAGCAGGCGTTGATATTTATGACCCAGCTACATACGAAGAAATGGATGCAATGGTAGCATCTTTCGTTGAACGCCGTAAAGGTAAAGCAACTGAAGAAGACGCTCGTAAAATCCTTAAAGACGAAAACTACTTCGGTACAATGCTTGTATACATGGGCAAAGCACATGGTTTAGTAAGTGGTGCAGCTCACTCTACAGCTGATACAGTGCGTCCAGCACTTCAAATTATTAAAACAAAACCAGGCGTTACAAAAACTTCTGGCGTATTCATCATGGTACGTGAAGAAGAGAAATATGTATTCGCTGATTGCGCAATTAACATTGCACCAAACAGTCAAGATTTAGCTGAAATTGGTATTGAAAGTGCGAAAACTGCTGAACTATTCGGCATTGATCCACGCGTTGCTATGTTAAGCTTCTCTACAAAAGGTTCTGCGAAATCTCCAGAAACAGAAAAAGTTGTAGAAGCAACTCGCATTGCGAAAGAAATGGCTCCAGAATTAACTTTAGATGGAGAATTCCAATTCGATGCTGCATTCGTACCATCTGTAGCTGAGAAAAAAGCTCCAGGTTCTACAATTCAAGGTGATGCTAACGTATTCGTATTCCCAAGCTTAGAAGCTGGTAATATTGGCTACAAAATTGCTCAACGCTTAGGTAACTTCGAAGCAGTAGGACCAATCTTACAAGGTTTAAACATGCCTGTAAATGATCTATCTCGTGGATGTAACGAAGAAGAAGTGTACAAGTTAGCTTTAATTACAGCAGCTCAAGCACTTTAATTCTATAATGAATTGCTATGAAAAACGACCACCCTTAGGGTGGTCGTTTTTATTTTTCTAAGCCAAGTGCTTTATTATTACGATCAATAATACGCTGTAAATTCGTCTCATATAAAGGAACTTCATCTACTGTTAATTGAGATGGTGTTAACTTTGGAGCGAATTGCTGTAATGTTTTTAAAAGACGCATCATTAAATCTTGTACTGTAATTGTTTCACCAAGTAATTCTGAAAGTGAGGCCATCGTACTCGGTACAATTTCAGGATACGTGAAGCGTGTTTCTTCTCCTTGAATTGCTACATTGTAAAAGTCGCGAACAAGCGCAGCGCGTTCCGATCCGCTTCCTGTAGCACATAAGTAAATTTGTACGGCAACCCCACCGCGAATACGGCGCTGAGAAATACCTGCGAATTTTTGGTCGCGAATACTTAAATCATAGCTACCAGGACAATAAGAACCAACAATTTCTTTTGCCTCGATTGTAACGTCGTAATCTTTTAACATTTCTTTAATTAAATGCCACATTGTATCGTATCCAAGATCAATATCGATACCTTTTTCTGTTTCTTGGAATAAAAGTGATACGTTTAACACACCTTCATCAAGTACGACCGCAAGTCCACCGGAATTACGAACGATAACATTGAAGTTGTTTTCTTTTAAAAAGGAAATACCTTCTTCTAAGTGTGGTAGGCGTGAATCTTGAATGCCGAGAACGATTGTATTGTGATGAACCCAAGAACGCATTGTTGCAGCGGATGCACCATTCCCAATACTTGTGCATAATGTGTCATCCATTGCGAATGATTGCAAGGCATGGAATGTCGGTCCTAAACTAGACTGATCTACAATACGCCACTCTGGCTGAGATAAAATTGAACGGGAATTGCTCATATAACTAACCCCTTATCTTTAAAATGACAATCTCTATTATAGCAAAAAATGATGAAAGGAGTTTTCCCATATATAAAGAGAGATTTTAAAGTAAAAGAAACATGTGTGCTTGAAGTGAAAGAATAAAAAGGATGCATTGCATGCATCCTTTTTATTCTGCAATTTTTTCTAAATTACCGTTTCGATCCATTCGGAAAGAAGTTTGCGAACGTTCCTCATCATCCATTACTGCTAATTTACGAGCGCGGTTCATAATATTCATAAGTGTTTCGTAATCCTCTTGTACAGTATGAGATTGTTGTTCTAATTTTTCTAGTTTCTTTTCTAGTTCTTCATTTCGCAAGATTTGAGATTTAATTTCTTGTTTCAATCTCGTATTCTCGTTTTCAAGACCGGTTACTTTTATATTTGAAGATCCAACGGTTTGTAAAAAGTAAATAACATCTTGCATTGTGATAGAGCTTTTTACAGCAGGGATAGTAGGTTCTTGATATAGACTAGCTTCTTTATACTGTACAGTTGTTTCCTCTTGTACTAGTTCTTCATAATCAGTTATCGCTCCTGAAGCTGGTGGTGTATAAAGTAAACGTTTTTTCGCTTGTTCACCGCTCGCAGCACGCATTTTATCTTTACGATGTTTTTTTGCTAGTTGAAGAGCCTGCTCATAACTATAGCGAACAACGGCATTCCAGCGGAAACCACAAGCAGCGGATGTGCGATTTAACTGATCTCCTACCTCCTCAAATGCATTTAATTGCGTACTTCCTTCTCTAACATGGCGAAGTACCGTTTCAGCAAGTAATAAATCATCCTCGTCTGTCCAAGCATCTTGTCTTACTTTCATAGATTCAACTCCCTTTCTTTTTATGAACTTCCTATTTTTATAATGGGCAAAAAAATGTACTTTTATACAAAGCTTTTAAAAATATGGTAGATTTCGATGAAAGGAATAAAGTGAAACTTTAATCAGTGAAAGTTTTGTCCGTCTCCCGCGGATTATTAGGGGTTTTTACGGGCAGTGGATTTTCTACCTAACTCACTCATATTCGCCGAATTTTAAGGCGGAAGTCTTACTGCCCGCAAATAGCGGGATAAATTTTGCCAAGAATGATGGAAGCTTCTGTAGGAGAGCATATAAATATGTAGCTTTATATGAAGGAAAGAGCGTCGCAAGGAAACTTGCAACGAGCTTAAAAGAGCGGTAAAATACCATTTAGTGTTTATTTTTAAATGTACTTGAGAAAAGTTTAAAATAGAGGAAGTGTTATATAATGGGAAACGAATTTCGTGTGTGCGATGATTGTCAGGCAACGAACGTTAAAACGTTAATTCCGAAGTTAAAAAAAGTAGATTCATGTGCAACGATTGAAGTTGCATGCCAGTCTTACTGTGGTCCTGGTCGTAAAAAATCATTCGCATTTGTAAATAATCGTCCAGTTGCAGCTCCAACAGAAGATGAATTAATTGTAAAAATTGAAGCAAAGTTAAATAAGTAAGAAAAAGAAGAGTGAACAGATTACTCTTCTTTTTTTATACCCATAAGAGGAATGAGTTATTCTATGGAAGCTTAATTGGTTATTACTGATAGTCAGTGACAGATGGACATCAACTGTTCATTAAATTGTCGATTTATATGAATTTGTATTTCAAAATAATGGTTGACAGCCTTTTGAAGCGGTGGGTAGAATAGAAAGTGTCTGATTCTGATAATCATTATCAGGAATAAGCCAATTCACCTATTTTTTTTATTACTATTTGAGAATAAATTTCATTTTATTAAATATATGTTGTTGGTTAGGATGGTTGAGGGATGGAAGCGAGCGCAAGGAGTATAGAACAACAAGAAGAGAGTGTTAAAGAGATTAAGAGCAGGCCGCTCATCGCTTCTATTATTTTAGTAGCGGGTACAATTTTGTTAGGTTTAAGCATGGCAGTTTCTATTTCGTTTGGCGCGGCAGATATTAGTTTAAAGACTGTATGGCAAGCTGTGTTTCAGTTTGATGGTTCTATTACGCATCATAACGTAATTCAAGAACTTCGCATGCCTAGAGCAATAGGGGGCGTAGTTGCAGGTGCCTTTTTAGCGGTATCAGGAGCAATTATGCAAGGTATGACGCGAAATCCACTTGCATCACCATCGTTAATGGGGATTACAGATGGCGCTGTATTCGGGATTGCAATTATGTATGCATTTTTCCCTAATTCACCTTATTTAATGTTTGTTATTGCATCTTTTATTGGAGCTGCGTTTGGCGCAAGTATTGTATATGGAATTGGGTCTTCTTCACCAGGTGGATTAACACCTGTGAAATTAGCTTTAGCAGGTGCAGCAATTAGTGCTTTATTAGGGGCAATTTCATCTGGAATTGCGCTGTATTTCAATCTTGCCCAAGAGGTGAGTATGTGGAATGCAGGCGGAGTTGCTGGAGTGAAATGGCAAAGTATTAATATGTTAGTGCCAATTGGCCTAGTTTGTCTCTTTATTGCAATTATGATGTCGAGATATATTACAATTTTGAGCTTCGGTGAAGAAATTGCGATTGGACTTGGTCAAAATACGACATTAATTAAATTTATCGGAACAGTACTTGTTCTTGTGTTAACAGGTTCTGCAGTTTCTATGGCAGGATCAGTTGGGTTTGTTGGTCTTGTAATTCCACATATGACTCGTTTCCTAGTAGGCTCAGACTATAGATGGGTTATTCCATGTTCTGCAGTCTTAGGTGGATTGTTAATTGAGTGTGCAGATATGTTATCTCGCGTTATTAATCCACCATTTGAAACGCCAATTGGAGCAATTACAGCGCTAATTGGGGTTCCATTCTTCCTCTACTTAGCACGTAACGAAGGGAGAGGAAAAATGTGAGGACGAGCGTCTTAACAAAAAAGAACGTTTCTGTTTTGACAATTTTAGTAGGATTAATCATTTCTATATTTCTTATTAGTTTAAATACAGGAACTTTTAAAATACCACCAATGGATGTATTAAAGTCATTGGTTGGACTCGGGGCTGAAGATCAGTCAGTTATTTTATTTGAATTTCGTATGCCGCGTATGGTTATCGCTATATTAGTAGGATCTGCGTTAGCCATGTCAGGTGCAATTCTGCAAGGACTATCAAGAAATCCACTTGCTGATCCAGGTATTATAGGTATTAACGCTGGAGCGGGATTAACGGTTGTTATATTCGTCTACTTTTTCTTTGGAAAAGTTGGGACGGGTACATTTTTATCTGTATTTATCCTTCCATTTTTCGCCCTAGTTGGTGCGATATTAGCGGCAGTTATTATTTACTTATTAGCATGGAAAGACGGCGTTTCATCGACTCGATTAATACTTGTTGGTATTGCCGTTGCGGCTGGATTTGGTGCCGTTAGTTTAATTTTCTCTATGAAGATGACATCTAACGATTTTCGTTTTGCTACGATTTGGTTAGCAGGAAGTCTCTGGGGTACAGATTGGAAATTCGTATTAAGTGTACTTCCATGGATGGTTATTTTCTTACCGCTTGCTATTAGTAAAGCACACATATTAAATGTAATGAATTTAGGCGACTCTACAGCTGTTGGCCTTGGTGTAAACGTAGAAAAAGAAAGACGTAAATTATTATTTATTGCAGTTTGTTTAGCTGGTGCATCTGTTGCGGTGGCGGGCGGAATAGGTTTTATCGGTTTAATGGCTCCTCATTTAGCGAGACGCCTTGTTGGTGGTAAACATCAAATCATGTTACCAACTGCAGCATTAATAGGAACGTTCTTGCTTTTATTTGCAGATGTAATTTCAAGAAGTGTGTTGCCAACTTCAGAAATACCGGTCGGTCTTGTTATTTCTGTAATTGGTGCACCATATTTCATATATTTACTTATGAGGACAAAATAAAGGGAGGCTTTTTGTATGGCAACTTTAGCAGTTGATTCGGTATCTGTTGGCTATAATGAAGGATTAATTATTGATGGATTAACAGTTGAAATTCCGGAAGGAAAAATTACAACGATTATTGGACCAAATGGTTGTGGGAAATCCACATTATTAAAAACGGCTTCTCGTATTTTGAAGGCGAAAAAAGGTACTGTTTATCTTGATGGAAAAGCAATTGAGAAACAGCCAACGAAAGAAATCGCAAAGAAAATGGCGATCTTACCACAAACTGCAGAAGTGCCAACAGGCCTTACTGTGTTTGAACTTGTTTCATATGGACGTTTTCCTCATCAAAAAGGATTTGGAACATTGAAAGAAGAAGACTATCGCTACATTCATTGGGCACTTGAAGTGACGGGAATGACAGAGTTCGCAAATCGTTCAGCAGAAGCCTTATCAGGTGGTCAACGTCAACGGGTATGGATTGCGATGGCTCTTGCACAAGGAACAGATTTACTTGTGTTAGATGAACCAACGACATATTTAGATATGGCACATCAACTTGAAGTATTAAACTTACTGAAGAAATTGAACCAAGAAGAAGGTAGGACAATTGTGATGGTTATTCACGATTTAAATCATGCTTCTCGTTTCTCTGATCATATGATTGCATTAAAAGCAGGTAAGTTAATGAAACAAGGAACGCCAGATGAGGTTATGACAAGTGAAACACTTCGTAACGTGTTTGAGATTGAAGCGCAAATCGTTCCATGTCCAGTAAACTGTAAACCGATTTGTTTAACATATGATTTAGCGATGATTAGTAATCAATTGCGTAAAAAAGCATAAGTAGAATCCCCTCGTAAAGAGGGGGACTTCTAATGGACGTTGAGCTTCTTACTTATAAATGGGAAGTTGAACGCCCATTAGAATGGGTCATTAACAACGGTTAATAAATATATATTGATTAATTGTTATCTTTGTTTCTTATAGTTCATCCTAAATTATAAGATAAATACAGCCAGAAGGAGTGGGAACATGAAGAATTTTAAAATGGCACTATTAGCAATGGTACTAGTGGTTACTTCTGTACTATTTGCAGCTTGTTCTAACAAAGAAGAAGAAAAGAAAGCAGATGCGAAGACTGAAGAGCGCACTGTAAAACATGCAAAAGGGGAAATTAAAATCCCTGCAAATCCAAAGAAAATTGCTGACCTTAGTGGTTCAACAGAAGAATTATTAATCTTTGGTATGAAACCAATTATTACAGCTAATACATCTCAAGAAAAAATTGATGCACATATTGCAAATAAATTAAAAGACGTTAAACCAGTTGGTTCTGCTTGGGGCGATAAAATTAACATCGAAGCAGTAGCTGCTGCAAAACCAGACTTAATTCTTGTAAATAATCGTCAAGAAAAGATTTACGATCAATTATCTAAAATTGCACCAACAGTTATGTTAAACACTCCATTAGATCAATGGCGTCCAAAGTTTGAAGAAGTAGGCCAAATTCTTGGTAAAGAGAAAGAAACAAAAGAATGGTTTAAAAAGTATGATGAAAAAGCAAGCAAATTACATGATAAAATTATCGCTAAAACTGGTGATGCAACATTCATGAAAATGGCTGCATATCCAAATGCATTCCGTGTATATGGTGACTACGGTTACGGTAGCGTAATCTTTAATGATTTAAAATTACCAGCAGTTAAAGGTACACCAACTGATAAACCATTAGTACAAGTACAAAAAGAAGCTTTAATCGATTACAACCCAGATTACTTATTTGTATTTACAACGGGTGACGGTTCTCAGCGTCTAAAAGAATTCCAAGAAGAATCAATTTGGAAAAACATGAATGCTGTTAAAAATAACCACGTATTTACAATTAAAAATGAAGATCTAAACAAAGGTTACTTCCCACTAGGAAAAGAAATGATCTTAGATGAAGTTGCTGAGTTCGTTTTAGGAAAATAATGTATAAAAAGAAATCGCTTTTACTTCGGTAAAGGTGATTTTTTCTTTATATAAGGGCAATTAATACAGTCTTTCATTTCTTTCTGTTTCCTATTTCGTTTATAATATATAGTAAGAATGCAGTAAAGAAAGGGGGATGTCGAAAAATGGTATATTTAAACGACAAACTCAGCGAAACAAAAGTGTTTAAAGACCCAGTACATAAATATGTGCACGTGCGTGATCGTGTTATTTGGGATTTAATCGGAACGAAAGAATTTCAACGCTTGCGCCGTATTAAGCAGCTTGGAACAACATTTTTTACATTTCACGGTGCAGAGCATAGTCGCTTTACTCATTCGTTAGGTGTATATGAAATTATTCGTCGTATGATTGATGATGTGTTTGATGGCAGACCGAACTGGAATGCTGAAGATAGATTGTTATGTTTATGTGCGGCATTACTTCATGATGTCGGTCACGGCCCATTTTCTCATTCGTTTGAAAAAGTATTTTCATTAGATCATGAGAAATTTACGCAAAAGATTATTGTAGGAAATACGGAAATTAATCGTGTATTAAGTCGTGTGGATAAGGACTTCCCGCAAAAAGTGGCAGATGTAATTGCGAAAACATCTACTAATAAATTAGCGATTAGTATGATTTCAAGTCAAATTGATGCAGATCGTATGGATTATTTATTAAGAGATGCTTATTTCACAGGCGTAAAGTATGGGAACTTTGATATGGAACGTATATTGCGTGTCATGCGTCCGTATGGGAATCAAGTAGTTATTAAAAATAGTGGTATGCATGCTGTTGAGCATTATATTATGAGCCGTTATCAAATGTATTGGCAAGTATATTTCCATCCGGTAACGCGCAGTGCAGAAGTTATTTTAACGAAGATTTTACACCGTGCTAAATCATTGCATGAGAAGTATTATGCTTTTAAAAATCATCCTGTTCATTTCTATTCTTTGTTTGAAGAAGAAGTGACAGTAGAGGATTATTTAAAGCTAGACGAGAACGTAATGTATTATTACTTCCAAGTATGGCAAGATGAAGAAGATCCAATTTTAAGTGACTTATGCCGTCGTTTTATGAATCGAAATCTATTTAAATATGTAGAGTTTACAGATAAGCACGGTTTAGATAATTGGATGGAGCTAAGCAGCTTATTTAAAAAGATTGGACTAGATCCAGAGTATTATTTAGTTGTTGATTCAACATCGGATTTACCATATGACTTTTATCGCGCAGGAGAAGAGGAAGAGCGTCTGCCAATCTTACTCCTTATGCCGAACGGGGAACTTAGAGAGCTTTCACGTGAATCGGATATTGTTGAGGCGATTACGGGGAAGAAGAGAACGGACCAAAAGTTATTCTATCCGCATGATTTAATCTATGAAGATGGAAGAAAAGGAAAATATAAAGAGAGAATTATCGAGTTGTTAGAAGGAAAGAAATAAGAAGCAGCTAATGGCTGCTTCTTATGAAAGAACTTGAAATTATTTGTCGCTTAAGCGTTTTCCGCCAACTGCATAATGGTTTTTAGACATTTCTTCGATGAAAACAACGATGTTTTCTTCAGGAGCACCAGTTGTTTCGCTTACTGCTGCTGTTACTTTCTCAGCAAGAGCTTTCTTTTGTTCCTCTGTGCGTCCTTCTAGCATTTTCACTGTTACGTATGGCATGTACAATCGCTCCTTTTATGTAAGTTACACTCTTATTATAGCGGATTATGGGGAAGAACAATCGAAAAAACAAATAATTTCTTTTTTGACATATTGAAGAGGAGATGAAGTATGGATCAGTTATTTAGATATCCATTGCACGAAATTCCGTTAGTAGCAATGGCGATTATTATTGCACTATCCGTTCATGAATTTGCACATGCATATGTGGCATATAAATTTGGGGACGATACAGCGAAAAAACAAGGGCGTTTAACGTTATCACCGATGGCCCATTTAGATCCTATCGGGATGATTGCAGTATTAATTCTTGGATTCGGTTGGGCAAGACCGGTGCCTGTTAACCCGTATAACTTTAAAAGACCACGTCTTGCAGGGATATTAGTTTCTATTGCAGGACCGATTAGTAACTTAATTTTAAGTGCGATTGGTTTAATTATTTGGTATAGCTTATTAACATTTGGCGTACTAGACTCAATTCCATTTGCAGTAGCAGATACATTAGGTCGATTCTTCCAAATTTTTATTATGCTTAATATCGTTTTACTTGTATTTAACTTATTACCGATTCCGCCACTTGATGGATATCGCGTTGTGGAAGATTTAGCACCAGCAAATATTCGTGCGAAAATGACACAGTATGAAAAATATGGAGCAATTGCGTTATTAATTCTTGTTATTACACCGCTTAGCAATTACACAATTCAACCTATTTTCAATGTTGTCATTCCGTATGTATTCGTATTTTTACAAAGTATCATTGCGCCTATTTTTGGGCTTTTATAATTTTTAAGTGAGGAGGAAGTTACATATGACAGAGAAAAAGAAGAAAATCGGTTTTAATATCGTGAAAAATGATTCAACAGATGGACATGGTGGATTTGGTGTTGGTGCATTAAGCTTAGAAAACATTTCACCTGTATTTGTTGATGTACTAGAGAAAACTGCATTCGTTGATATCGGTGCGATGCATGCGCGTAGTACAGTAGAAAAAGGAATTAAGTTTTTAACAAATAAAGATGACGTTCCAAACGGAAAACCATTTTGGCTTGTTTGGGTAACAATTGAAAGAACACCGAACGGTGCTTATTACGCAGGGGTAACAGCTTGTGAAATGACAGTAGACCGTGAAATTCGCCGCGGATATAAATCACTTCCAGAGCATGTAAACAAAATGGATAAATCATTGAAGCGTCACATTATGGTTGAACATATGGATGAATCTTCTAAAAAAGTACTTGGTACGTTCTTGAAAGAACATAATGAAGCGATTTGGAACGAGTCTAGTGAAGAATTGCGTCATGCATTATTAAGTGAATAAAAAATAGCTGACGGATGTCCGTCAGCTATTTTTTTACCAAGGAAGATATTTTTTCCACCAACTTGTTTTTTTCTTTTCTTCACTTGTTTTTTCAAATTCCTCTTTATCATCGACATGATCCATACAATATTCAGTAGGCTCGGTGCCTTTGGCGAAATACATTTTAACTGAAATTGGACAGTTCTTTGTAGCGATCTTGCCGTTTTCTGGGTTAATATTAACGGCTACGACATCACTTGGTTGTTTAAAATCCTTTTTAGGCTGTCCATCTAAGCCTTTCTCCATCGTATCGGTCCATATTTTTTTCGCATATCCTTGTTCTGCTACGTTTGAAATAGATTTAGGTTGATCGTATCCAACCCATACACCAGTTACAATTTGCGGAGTGAATCCAATCATCCAACTATCGGTTTCAGTAGAACCAGACTTTCCGGCATATGTTCTTGATAGTTTTGATAACATAGATTGACCAGTTACAGCGGCATAACTGCTTAATTTTTTATTAAACATACCAGTCATCATTTCTTCCATCACAAACGCTTTGCTCTTATCGAGAACTTGTTTGCTCTCCAAATGAGCATCGTATAACATGTTCCCTTCATGATCCATAATACGGCGAATAAAGATAGGTTTTACTTCTTTTCCACCGTTTGCGAACATACTATAAGCATTCACCATTTCAATTGGTTTTACAGGAGACGTACCGAGAGCTAGGGAAGGCACATCTTTTAATGCACTCTTAATTCCGAATTGCTTCGCTGTTTTTGCGAGCGTGTCATCACCTAAAAATAAATTTGTTTTCACAGCGTATATGTTATCAGAGACTGCGAGAGCTTGTGCCATCGTTACGAAATCATCTGCGTAATAATCTTTATAGTTTTTCGGTTTATACTTTGAAACACCGTCACCTAAAGTGAATACAGTGTATTCGCTTTTTAAGCGCGTAGCAGGGGTGAATCCTCGTTCCAAAGCTGCGTAATATAGAAAGGGTTTAAATGTAGATCCAGGCTGACGGACGGCTTGTGTAGCCCTGTTAAATTGACTCGTATTATAATCAGTTCCTCCAACAAGAGCAGCCACTTCACCTGTTTTTGGATTCATAGAGACGAGGGCAGTTTGTATGTTTGCTGTTTCAGGTATATGATCTTTGACAGCTTGTTCTGCTACAGATTGTAACTTAGAATCTAACGTTGTATAAATACGTAAGCCACCTCGTTGTAAGGCTTGCTCATCCAGTCCGATATCCCGAAGAAGAGAAGCTTGTACAGCATCTTGGAAATAAGGCGCAACCTCTGCTACTTTTTTCGTATCAAGCGAGGCAAAAGTTAGTGGTTCCTTTTTTGCAGAAGCTGCTTGCTGCTTCGTAATATAACCTTGTTCTACCATTTCATCTAATATGAGAGATTGACGTCCTTTAGCACGTTCTTCTTTTAAAAAGGGAGAGTAGACACTAGGTCCTTTTGGGATTCCTGCAAGCATACTGGCTTCTGCTAATGTTAATTCTTTTGCTGTTTTATCGAAATATAGACGAGACGCAGCTTCGATGCCATAAGCACCATGTCCGTAATAAATTGTATTTAAATAACCTTCTAAAATATGATTTTTATTATAATTCACTTCAAGGCGGACAGTATACATTGCCTCTAATAGTTTCCGTTTCCACGTTTTATCATGATCTAAATATAGATTACGTGCGTATTGTTGTGTAATCGTACTAGCACCTTGTACTTTTGCCATCGCTTTTAAATCAGCAACAATTGCACCTGCAATACGTTTCATATCGAAGCCATGATGCTTATAAAATCTTTGGTCTTCAATAGAAAGTGTCGCTTCTTTTACATAGGGAGAAATTTCATTAAGAGAGACATTGTAACGCTTTTGTATTTCGTTACTTTGTCCAATAACTGTATCATCATTCGCGTAAAAGACGCTTGTTTGCGGGACTGCGACAGGAGGTGGTCCCATAATTTTTGCAACTATAATAATAACAAAAAAGGAAAAAACGAAAAAAAGAACACAAGAAAACATTACGGTGAAGAAAAGACGTTTATATTTTTTAAGTTTTGGATTCATAGTTTGATTCATCTTTTTCAGCCCCTCATTAATACAAACATTATTGTATTAGTATTGAGGATTTTCATTTATTTTAAACAATGAAATTTTGAAAACAAAAAAGCCCCTTCAATTAAGAAAGGAGCTCGAAGGCACGTGCTGGCCAATCGGTGATGATGACATCTACACCATAATCAATCATCGTTTGTAAATCTTTGTATTCGTTAATTGTATAAGGGCGGAAAACGTACCCTTGTTTTTGTGCTAACTGTACGAATTCTTTAGTTAGTAGCTGAAAGTTTGGATGTAAACCAGTTGCTTCTCTAATTTTTGCTTCAGCAATAGGATCAGCAAGTGGCGTATCATATAAAATTGCCCTTGGGATTTCAGGAGCTATTTCTGCTAATAATGAAACAGAGTCATGGTTAAATGATGAGAATACAATTTGATTAGAAAGATGATATTCACGAACAAGTGCAACAACTTTCTCTTCAATATTTGGGTAGTGAATCACATCTGTTTTTAATTCGATATTTAGTTGTAAGTTCGTTGTGGAAAGCCAGATGAAAACTTCGCGTAACGTTGGGATTTTTGCTTCATGGAAAGAAGGGTCTTTATGGCTACCAGCGTCCAATGATTGTAATTCCTCTACCGTTTTTTCAGAAACAATCCCTACGTCATTTGTTGTGCGATCCACTGTTTCATCGTGGATTACGACAAGTTCGCCATCTTTTGATAGATGAACATCAAGTTCAATCCCATGAGCGCCAATGCGTTCAGCTTCTTGGAAGGCGATCATCGTATTTTCTGGATGTGTTCCTTTCACCCCGCGGTGAGCGAAAATAAGTGGTTTATTCATGTGAAAATCTCCTTATCATCTCTTTTCCTTCATTATGAAACCGCTATGAGAAAAATACAATTTATATGAAAAAAATTTACAAAAGTCTAACAGTTGCACAAAAGTTAACGTTAACGTAAAATGTAATAATTGAGTGAAGGGAGGAATAAACATGTATAAAATTGATGAAGTAACAAAGCAAGTTGGTTTAACAAAGCGTACACTTCGTTATTATGAGGAAATTGGTTTAATTCATCCCCCGGGGCGTAGTGAGGGGAACATTCGGCTTTATACGGATGAGGATATTGCAAGAATTAAAAGGATCGTGGAAGCGAAAGAAGTATTAGGAATCACGCTTCAAGAAATGCAACATTTCTTATCGTTAAAAGAAAGAATGGAACAAAGAAGAAATAGCGAGAATCCTCGCGACCGCGAAGTGATTCAAGAAATTAAAGATATGCTCGAGAAACAAGTGCAAACGTTGGATGAAAAAATGGAGCAAATGCAGCGTGTAAAGGCAGAACTTGAAGATAGTTTACATCGTGCAGTGACATTTTTAGAGAGCACAAAAGGAGAATGATTGAAATGGAGAGCAAACAAAAACTAGGGAGATTGATTACAGTGGTGGCTACTTTCCTTGCCTTTTCTGGTATAGGGGTAGTCGATCCAATCTTGCCAATTATTGCTGAGAAAATTGGTGCAACGCATTGGCAAGTTGAAATGTTATTTACCGCATATATTTTAACGATGGCAATTATGATGTTACCAGCTGGTATATTCGCATCAAGATTTGGTGATAAGCGCATGATGACAATCGGTCTTGCAATTGTAACTGTATTTGCGTTTATATGCGGTATATCGCAAACGATTGCTCAATTATCTCTTTTCCGTGCTGGATGGGGATTAGGAAATGCGATGTTTTTTGCTACAGCAATGACACTTTTAATAGCATTAAGTAAGGAGGTTCATGAAGCAGTAGGATTATATGAAGCAGCTATCGGTTTAGGAATGGCAGGTGGCCCATTGTTAGGTGGTATATTAGGTGGACATTCTTGGCGTTACCCATTTTTCGCAACGAGTATTTTAATTTTCTTAGCATTTATTTTAGTATTCTTTTTTGTAAAAGAACCGGAGCGAAAAGTGAAGCGTAAAGCAGCGGGCGTAGGTGAATTACTTAACTTGGTGAAATATAAACCGTTTATGCAAGGTGCGATTTCAGGGATGTTATACTACTACGGATTTTTCGTTGTGCTAGCATATTCACCACTTATTATGCACTTATCTGCTATTCAATTAGGATTTGTATTTTGTGGATGGGGATTAGCGTTAGCTTACGGTTCAGCAATTTTAGCACATAAGCTAGAAGGTAAATATGAACCGAAAACATTGTTAAAAGGTAGTTTACTCGCATTTGCGATTTTCTTAATTGCATTATTCTTTGTGAAAATTATGTGGTTACAAATCGTATTAATCGTTCTATCAGGATTAGCATCTGGTTTAAATAATGCATTATATACAAGCTATGTAATGGATATTTCACCTTATGAAAGATCTGTTACGTCAGGTGTTTATAACTTCGTTCGTTGGTTAGGAGGAGCGATTGCTCCTATTTTATCAGGAGTTATCGGACACACTGTTTCACCACAAAGTCCATTTTTAGTTGGTGGAGTTGTGGTATTAGTTGGTTGCGTTATGATCTTAATTCCGATTCGTAAACCGGAAGAAATAGAGACAAAAGCCCTTTCTTAAGAAAGGGTTTTCTTTCCTATTACAAGGCAAACCCTTTCCACATATATGTTAGAACCCTCTGACTAAAATATATTTTCGGTATTTTTGTACTTTTAACTATACATTTTGGATGTTTTGTTTTATTTTTGTTAGGGGACATTAATGATGTCCCTATTATAAATTTGCATTGAAAGGCGTGATTGTACGATGGAACTATGGTTCACTGAAAAACAAACAAAACATTTTGGGATTACGGCACGTATTAACCGCACATTACATACGGAGCAAACAGAATTCCAAAAACTTGATATGGTTGAAACGGAAGAGTTCGGAAACATGCTTATTTTAGATGGCATGGTTATGACAACAGAAAAAGATGAGTTCGTTTATCATGAAATGGTAGCGCACGTACCTTTATTTACACATCCAAACCCTGAAAACGTATTAGTTGTCGGTGGTGGTGATGGCGGTGTTATTCGTGAAGTGTTAAAACACCCAAGCGTAAAAAAAGCAACTCTTGTTGAAATTGATGGAAAAGTAATTGAGTACTCTAAACAGTACTTACCATCAATTGCAGGCGCATTAGATGATGAGCGTGTAGAGGTGAAAGTAGGAGACGGTTTCCTACACATCGCAGAAAGCGAAAATGAATATGACGTAATTATGGTAGATTCTACTGAGCCGGTAGGACCAGCAGTAAACTTATTTACGAAAGGTTTCTACGCTGGAATCTCTAAAGCGTTAAAAGAAGATGGTATTTTCGTTGCACAAACGGACAACCCTTGGTTCACACCAGAACTAATTACAACTGTGTTTAAAGACGTAAAAGAGATCTTCCCAATTACTCGTTTATACACAGCAAACATTCCAACGTATCCAAGTGGACTTTGGACATTCACAATCGGATCTAAAAAACATGATCCACTAGAAGTAAGTGAAGAGCGTTTCCACGAAATCGAAACGAAATACTACACAAAAGAATTACACAATGCAGCATTCGCATTACCGAAATTTGTTGGCGATTTAATTAAGTAAGAGCGTTAAATTGAAATAAATAAAGTGTAAGTAACTCATTTAAGGTGTTTGTCTAGAAGGCTTGAACATGCTAGTTACTTACACTGCTACAAATGAAGTAGTCTTCTTGTGATAACAAGAAGGCCCAGGTAAATCGAGAAAGAGGAGCAGTACGCTCCAAATTTGAGAAATAATGAAAGGTTGGGATACCTTAAGTTCCACATAAGGAGGAAAAGAATATGCGTTTTGATGAAGCTTATTCAGGTAAAGTATTTATTAAAAGTCATCCAAGTTTTGAAGAGTCAAAGGCGGTTATTTATGGGATGCCTATGGATTGGACAGTAAGTTTCCGTCCAGGATCTCGCTTTGGCCCTGCACGTATTCGTGAAGTATCAATCGGTCTTGAAGAATATAGTCCGTATTTAGATCGTGAACTAGAAGAGGTAAAATATTTTGATGCGGGTGATATCCCATTACCATTCGGAAATGCACAACGCAGCTTAGACATGATTGAAGAGTATGTATCAAAACTTTTAGATGCCGGTAAGTTTCCACTAGGTCTCGGCGGTGAGCACTTAGTGTCTTGGCCAATTTTTAAGGCAATGGCAAAAAAATATCCGGATTTAGCAATCATCCACATGGATGCTCATACTGATTTACGTGAATCGTATGAAGGGGAGCCTTTATCCCACTCTACACCAATTCGTAAAGTGTGTGATTTAATTGGTCCGGAAAACGTATATTCTTTCGGAATTCGTTCTGGAATGAAGGAAGAATTTGAATGGGCGAAAGAAGTAGGTATGAACTTATACAAATTTGACGTATTAGAGCCGTTAAAAGAAGTATTACCGAAACTTGCAGGACGTCCAGTCTATGTCACAATCGACATTGACGTATTAGACCCAGCTCATGCTCCTGGAACAGGAACGTTAGAGGCTGGAGGTATCACATCTAAAGAACTATTAGATTCCATCATGGCAATTGCAAATTCAAATATAAATGTAGTTGGAGCAGACTTAGTAGAAGTAGCTCCTGTCTACGACCATAGTGATCAAACACCAGTCGCAGCAAGCAAATTCGTGCGGGAAATGCTGCTCGGTTGGGTGAAGTAAAAGTGAAGCCGACTGTTTAGACCTGGTGACTAAGGTTCTTAGACGCAAGGGTCTAGGAGGCGTAACTGGATAGAATAAAAGCGAAAGCGGCTCGCCCAGAATCGCGGGCTTTTATTTTATCCGTTATGTGTCGGTAAGTCGATATATTAAAAAAATCGTCGATATAATCCCATTTACCATAGCAAGACATGAAAAAAAGAGTTATTCTCAAAAGGTGAGAATAACTCTTTTTCTTATGCAACCTTCTCTTCTGAAGCAATGCCGCGAATTTCATCAGCAGAGCGGATCGGATATTTGCGGAACACAATAGAACCGATGTATCCGACAATAGTGGTAACGATTCCGCATAGTACAGCAGCGATCGTTACTTTTATAACGTCATTAAATCCAAACAAGACGAGAAGCCCTGGAATTGGTGATGCTGTTCCTGGCGCATTATTAACGAGCTGGAATAGCGATGTAATAATACCGGCGAGCGCGCCGCCAACGAAGTTTGTCATATAGATAGGAATTGGATTTGCTGAGACAACATCGGCTTGTGTTAAAGGCTCGATTGCTACAGCGATTGTATCTTTCTTTGAACAAATTTTTAATCGTTTAAAGAAAATAAAGTTCATCGGGGCTGAGGCCGCAACGGCAAGACTACCAATTGCCATTGGTAAACCTGTTAATCCAAGCATTGCAGTTAGTGCCATAGAACTTAATGGAGAGGTAGAAATAACTGTTATTAATCCACCAAGCATAATACCCATAATGATAGGACTTTCTGTAGTTGCAACTGAAATCATAGAACCGATTTTACCAAGTGTTGCGTTAACGAGTGGATCCATAAGCATGGCCATTCCACGTGAGATTGGTGCAGCAATAAATAGGATTGCTAAAAACTCTACACCAGCTGGTAATTTCTTTTCGAGAAATTTCACGACGAAGGCACAAACGTATCCAGCAAAAAATCCTGGTAAAATACCGAATCCACTAGTAGCGATACCGATTAAAACAGCGTATACGGGTGAAACGCCGATTGCTAATGCTACTAAAATTGCTGCTGCGACACCGCTCATACTACCAGAAGCTTCTCCTACTGATTGTAAAAAGTCATTATGAAACATTTCTCCACCTATATAACGGTGAAATGCTTCAATAAGAAAACTTGCGATTGCTGCATTAGCTAAAGCACCCATCGCCTTCATTCCGTAAGGCGCACGGTAACTGAAAAGTGTAAATAGACAAAGTACAACAAGTAATAGTGCTAAACCTTGCAAGATAGCCATTTGAAAACTGTCTCCTTTGATTTTTGTAATAAAAATTTGTATCATTCAATAATAATATAAAAGTTTGTGAAACGGAAAAATTTTTTATTGGGAAATTGCTGTAAGGTGAAAAACCCTTACAATAATGTAAGGAAAGTGTAAGGCATTTCGATAGAGTATAGTATGCTTTTTTTCGTATAATACAGGTATAGACATACGGTTAGTGAGAAAGTAGTGCAAACAGGAGGCGCATTTATGAAATTGGTAATTAAAGTTTTAGCTGTGTTCGCCATTATTTTAGGAGGAACAGCATATTATTTAAACACGAAAACAGAAGGTGTGCATGCTTTTGTAGACAACTTCTTTTCAAATAAAGAAATACAAGATTATTATGCTGTTATAGATAAAAGCGAGAAAAAAGACGATGAATATTTGTATACATTTAAAGGATATACAGAAGATGGAAATTTACAAGTTATTAAAAGAATGGTGAACCGTGAATTGCATACGGGTGCTTTTATAAAAATTTATGCAAAAGGTATGCAGGGAAAAGGATGGGCTGAAATCCCGAAAGAATCAATCCCACAAAAAGCGTTGCAAAAAATAGAAAAACCATAAAAGGAGCGAATCGTTCGCTCCTTTTTTAGTGCGTTAAAATGGTGATAGCTGAACTTTCTTTATTAGAAATGATTTTTGCACGTCCGCCAATTGGGAAAGTAAAGATCGGAGTTGTATGTCCGAAACTTGCATTCGCAATAATAGGGATATGTACAAGTTCAGGCTTTGAAGTAATCATTTCTTGAATGTCCTCTATCATACATTCTGCTCCTTTTTGCATTCTTCCTATAACGATACCTTTTACGTATTCAAAATCAGTTTGCTGCATAAGAGAATGTAAGTATCGATCGAAAGTTTTAAGTGTAGCTTTTCCCGTTAAACTATCTTCTTCAAGAAATAAAATTTTATCTCGTAAGCTTGGCATATACGGAGTACCTTGTAGTAAATGTAAAGTGCTCATATTTCCGCCAATAATATCCCCTGTAGCTTCTCCTTCTTGAATCGAAATATATCCTTCATTTTTAATAAATTCTCGATTTTCCTGATCTATATACCAAGAATCATCACTCCACGTTTCGGATGGTAGGATTTCAATAGAATCATTAGAAGTTAAGCATTTAAAAAAGTAATCGGTTGTATACGCGAGCCCTTTCTCCATTCCAAATGAAGAGAAGTGAGGACCTGAATATGTAACAAGACCTGTTTTTGTATAAAGTGCGTTATGTAAAGCAGTAATGTCAGAATAGCCGCAGAAAAACTTTGGATTTTCGCGAATTAAATCGTAATCGAGATGTTTCAATAAGCCGTTAGAGTTATATCCGCCAAGTGTCGTCAAAATTGCTTTTACATTAGGGTCTCTAAATGCTTCGTGGAGGTCTTGAACACGTGAAGAAATAGAAGAGGAAGCGAATCGATCTATCTCATCAGCATATTTTGAGAATGTAACTTGAAAGCCCATGTCGGTTAATCTTTTTATAGCAAGGTTTCTGTTTTCATTTGAGACAATACTTAAACTACAAGATGGTGAAATAACTCTTATTTCATCCCCTTTTTTTAATTTTGTTGGTATCACAACATTCACCCCTTTAATTAAAAGAATATTTAGATTTAAAAAATATTTTATCATATGAAATAAAGTGAGGGTGAATTATTTTTTGAAAAGGAGTTTTCCTGATTTTTCAGCAGACAGACAGCATCTTTTTTTGATATGATAGGAAAAGTGATTTATTATAAGTAGTATTTAATATCTATAACATTTGAAAGGTGTGCAAGACGTGAAGAAACAACTTGCAGGCTTGCCGATACACGTTCATTTCGTAACAGAAATCCGTGAAGGGGCGAGGAAGGAAACCGTTGCTTTTGAAGCAAATGGTCAATACTATGTAAAAGGTCAAGGTACATACGTAACATTCCAAGAGCCGAACGAACAAGGCGAAGTGAAGACAATTATAAAAATTCAAGATGAACAAGTTCTCATTATGCGTTCAGGTGCTATTTCTATGCGTCAGACGCATGTGAAAGGTGAATGGACAACTGGTACGTACACGAGTGAACTTGGTACGTTTGCACTGCAAACGAAAACTGATAACGTTCTTTTTAAATGGTCGGATGAAAAGAAAAAAGGACAACTCTTCTTAACGTACGCATTGCTTCTAAGTGAACAAGAAGCTGGCAGATATACAATTACAATTAACTTGAAGGAGGCAAAATAATGAATTCTTTAGAACAGGTAAAAGGATTGATTAAAGAAGAAATTCAAGCTGCTGTATTAAAGGCAGAATTAGCAACAGAAGAACAAATTCCAAACGTTGTATTAGAATCTCCAAAAGATAAAACAAATGGTGATTTCTCTACAAATATGGCAATGCAACTTGCACGTGTTGCGAAAAAAGCACCTCGTATGATTGCAGAAGAATTAGTTGCAAACTTCGATAAAGCAAAAGCTTCTATTGAAAAAATTGAAATCGCTGGTCCTGGTTTTATTAACTTCTATATGGATAATAGTTACTTAACAGACTTAATCCCAACAATCGTTAATGCTGGTGAAGCTTACGGTGAAACGAACACTGGTAAAGGTGAAAAAGTACAAATTGAGTTCGTATCTGCAAATCCAACAGGTGACCTTCACTTAGGACATGCACGCGGTGCTGCGGTAGGTGACACTTTATGTAACGTATTAGCAAAAGCAGGATACGATGTATCTCGTGAGTACTACATTAATGACGCGGGTAACCAAATTCATAATTTAGCTCTTTCTGTTGAAGCTCGTTACATGCAAGCGTTAGGTTTAGATAAAGAAATGCCAGAAGACGGTTACCACGGTGCAGATATTATCGGTATCGGTAAACGTTTAGCTGAAGAGTTTGGCGATCGTTATGCGAAAGCTGATGCAGAAGAAAGCTATGAGTTCTATCGTTCATACGGTTTGAAATATGAGTTAGCAAAACTTCAAAAAGACTTAGAGAGCTTCCGTGTTAAATTCGATGTATGGTTCTCAGAAACATCATTATACAAAAACGGAAAGATTGATCAGGCTCTTGCTGTATTAAAAGAGCGTGACGAAATCTTTGAAGAAGGCGGCGCAACTTGGTTCCGTTCAATGACTTACGGTGACGACAAAAACCGTGTATTAATTAAAAACGACGGTTCTTACACATACTTAACGCCAGATATCGCTTACCATCGCGACAAATTAGAGCGTGGTTTCGATAAATTAATCAACATTTGGGGTGCTGACCACCACGGTTACATTCCTCGTATGAAAGCTGCGATTCAAGCACTTGGTTACGATAAAGACACATTAGAAGTAGAAATCATCCAAATGGTACAACTATACCAAAACGGTGAAAAAATGAAGATGAGTAAGCGTACGGGTAAAGCAGTTACACTTCGTGAGCTTATGGAAGAAGTAGGCGTGGACGCAATGCGTTACTTCTTTGCAATGCGTAGCGGTGATTCTCATTTAGACTTCGATATGGACTTAGCTGTATCAAAATCTAATGAAAATCCAGTATACTATGCGCAATATGCACATGCTCGTGTATGCAGTATCCTTCGTCAAGGTGAAGAGTTAGGATTAGCTACAGGCGGAGACGTGAACTATAAACTTGTTACTTCTGAGAAAGAAGTAGAATTACTGAAAAAACTTGGTGAATTCCCAGCTGTAGTTGCGGATGCAGCGCAAAAACGTCTGCCACACCGCATTACAAACTATGCATTTGAATTAGCTGCAGCACTACACAGCTTCTACAATGCAGAGAAAGTATTAAACCAAGATAACTTAGAGTTAAGTAAAGCTCGTTACGAATTAATGAAAGCAGTACGAACTACACTTCAAAACGCACTAGCAATCGTAGGAGTATCTGCACCAGAAAAAATGTAATAGACAAAAGAAAAGATGCTTATTTTTGTTTAGAAGTGATATACGAGTTGACATAAAAACATCTATTCAATGTATAGACTGATTAGATGTCAAAGAAAGAAGACCAATGAAAAGCTGTATGGCTTGATAAGGGGAAGTTGAAACAGAAAAAGAGATGGCAAAGCTATCTCTTTTTCTGTGCCCAATTTTCTAATCTAAATATATGTGATAGTGATGAAGTGAAAATAGAAAAATACCAATTAACTATTGATTTTTAGGAACGATTCTAGAATAATAGACTGTTGGGGGTAAGATTATCAAAATCCATATATGTATTATTAGTTGTTGGAATGTTACTAGGAAATGGTGTGATTGTTTTGAAAGATATTGTTACAGCTATGCCAAATACTAAAATAACAATGCATCTAACCAAGTATCTAAACAATTAGTAATCAATCATGAAAACTTCCAACTTAGTCAAGAAACTAGGGGTGGTATGTTTAAAATAGTACATATAGTACAATTAAAGTTTTCATGATTTGATAAAAAATAATGAAAGGATATAAATCTCTCGGTTTTGATAGTATCATCACATATAAGCTCATTTTAATTCTTCGACATAGCCATGGAACCCATTAGGCAAAGTGTTTTTTCTCGACACTCATTTATATACTCCAAAAATGAAAAGGCTGAATTTCGTATTTCTATACGATTTATATGAAATCAGTTGACAATCATACCCTTTTTTAGTTACCCCCAAATTCGTTCCACTGTATTCAAATTTGGAGAATATGACTTTCATCTTGCATAGGCAACCAATACTTCATCCAGAACGTTTTTAATTATATAATGCTTCTTGTTCTATTTGTTTCGGTGTGTAGGTTGGTTGTGTAACTAAACACAAAACGTTTTAACATATGCCCAATTTCACCTCAACTCATAATGACAGAAAACGCACCTTCAATGACATCTTTTAGAATACGAGTATCCTAGCATGTTTCACAGTCGTAACCTTCTTCGGCGGATATGCTAAATTCGATTATAGATTGTACTTCTTGGTATTCTTTAGGAGGATAAGTAAGGAAGTTGTCCAAATGCATATTTACTGTGAAATAGCTCTTCCATACTTGTCGGCAATGAATTTTTGTATTTATAGAGCAAGCGTTTGCGTTGGTGATGATAATAGCTATCAAACATATTTTAGTAGAGTGGCTTAATGACATTGATATAGTGGAATCTTTGTCATAGTATATTTGTTCTAGAATCTAGAAACATTTTATAGGGAGGATAACAGAAAGCATGTATTTAAAAAGGATAACTTCAATTTTTTCGATTATAATGATTTTCATGTTTACTATAGGTCAGAGTCTTTTACCTATAGTAGCAAACGCACAAGAATTAAATACATTAGGACTTGTGGATAGTTTTAAAATTGATAAAACAGATCTTTCTATCGGACAACGGACTAAAGTAACTATAAACTTCAGTGAAAAAGATAGTCTTAAGATGAAGCCTGGAGACACACTGACATTAACACTGCCTCCAGAATTAAAAGGATTAAATACAGAGTTTCTATTAGATGATTATGGTACTTGTAAAGTCACTGCAGGTACTGTGGTATGTACATTTAATGATAAAGTGAGTACACATCAAAATATTAAAGGGTATTTAAACTTTTTTGTGGAAGCTGCTAATGTAGGAACGGATGAAAAGAAAGAGATTGAAACCAATTTCGGTACAAATGTAGATAAGCAATCTGTAACAATTACCGGCCCAAGCAGTGGTGGGGGTACAGATCCTGGAAAGCCACCATTTTTTTATAAAACTGGTGATATGAACTCAGGTAAGAGCGATGAAGTACGTTGGTTCTTGAATATAAACTTGGCTAAAGAAGAGTTAAGTCGTGATATTGTTGTGACTGATAATTTACAGGAAGGTCAAACACTTAATAAGGATAGTTTCTATATAATTGTAGATGATTATATAGGTCGTCGATCTTTAACGCTACAAGAGCTTGAAAAGCAAGGTTACGGAACGATTACCTTTACTGGAGACAAATCATTTAAAGTTGTGCTTAATAAGGGTAAAGCGCGTCTTGCCTCCTTTTCGATTGGTTATACATCTACTATAACGGAAGCTGGGAAGAAGCAAGAGTTTTTTAAGAATGATTATACGATTGATTACCAAGTTCTAAACAAGGAACCAGTTACCGAATCGGGTACTCATCCAGTCGAAAATATGATAGCTGGCGGTGGTGCTGAAGGTAATGTGACTCCAAAAGGAACACTAAAAATTGTGAAGCATATTGAAGGGGATGAAGAAAAAGTAATCCCAAATGTTTCGTTTAAGTTGTATAAAGAGTCTGATGAACAAGTTGGAGATGTATATAAAACAGATGAAAAAGGGATAATTGAAATCCCTAATTTACAACCAGGTAAATATTATGTGAAAGAAGTTTCAGCTCCAGACTATGTTGATTTCGATCCTCAAGCAAAAGTAATTTTTGAAGTTAAATCAGATGCTGTAAATGGAGTTAAGTTGCCAATTCCGAATAAGGTGAAAACTACATCTATTGCAGGGACGAAGACGTGGAAAGGCGATAACGAGAAAGATCGTCCAAGTTCAATCAAAGTAGAATTACTACAAAATGAGGAAGTAGTAAACACGAAAGAAGTAACAGCGGCAGATGGTTGGAAATACAAATTTGACAACCTAGCAACGTATGATGCAAATGGAGTAGCGTACAAGTATGAAGTAAAAGAACAACCGATAGATGGATACACAACAGAAGTAAACGGTTATGATATTACAAATACAAAAGTGGTACAAAAAACCAAAGTAGAAGGAACGAAAACATGGAAGGACGGAAATGCGGAAGGTCGTCCAACGATGATTAAAGTAGACTTACTACAAAGCGGTACAGTGATTGCGACGCAAGAAGTAAGCGAAGCAACAGGCTGGAAATATGAATTTAAAGATTTGGCGATAAACGATGCAGACGGAAAAGCATATAAGTATGAAGTGAAAGAACAAGCAGTAGCCGGATACGAATCCAAAGTCAATGGTTATGACATCACGAATACAAAAGTAGGCAAGACATCAGTTGCAGGAACGAAGACGTGGAAAGGTGGCACAGAGGAAGAGCATAAAGCCATCAAAGTAGACTTACTACAAAATGATACAGTGATTGCGACACAAGAAGTAAGCAAAGAAACAGGTTGGAAGTATGAATTTAAAGATTTAGTAGCGTTCGATGCAAATGGAAAAGCATACAAGTATGAAGTGAAAGAACGGCCAGTAGCCGGATACCAATCTGACGTACACGGTTATGACATCACAAATACAAAAGTAGGCGAAACAAAAGTAGAAGGAACGAAAACATGGAACGATAACAATGCAACAGATCGTCCAAGCTCGATTAAGGTAGACTTACTACAAAACGGTAAAGTAGTAGACACAAAAGAAGTAACAGCGGAAACAAACTGGAAGTATACGTTTGAAAAACTGCAAGCATACGATGCAAACGGAGTAGCGTACAAGTATGAAGTGAAAGAACAGCAGGTAGCCGGATACAAGTCTGAATTAAAAGGTTATGACATCACAAATACAAAAGTAGGCGAAACAAAAGTAGAAGGAACGAAAACATGGAAAGACGATAACGCGAAAGATCGTCCGGAAATGATCAAAGTAGATCTTTTACAAAACGGTAAAGTAGTAGATACAAAAGAAGTAACAGCGGCAACAAATTGGAAGTACACATTTGAAAAACTTCAGGCATACGATGCAAACGGAGCAGCGTACAAGTATGAAGTGAAAGAACAAGCAGTACCAGGATATGAATCCAAAGTAAGTGGTACTGATATCACAAATACAAAAGTAGGCAAAACAAAAGTAGAAGGAACGAAGACATGGAACGATGGAAATGCAACAGACCGTCCGACAATGATCAAAGTAGACTTACTACAAAACGGGAATGTGATTCAAACACACGACGTACTAGCAGTATTGGGTTGGAAATATATATTCTCAGATCTAGAAGCATATGATGCGGAAGGAAAGGCTTACGAGTATACAGTGAAAGAACAGCCAGTACCAGGATATGAATCCAAAGTAAGTGGTACTGATATCACAAATACAAAAGTAGGTCAAACAAAAGTAGAAGGAACGAAGACATGGAACGACGATAACGCAACAAATCGTCCAGAAATGATTCAAGTAGACCTCTTACAAAATGGTACAGTGATTGCGACGCAAGAAGTAAGCAAAGTAACAGATTGGAAAT
Source organism: Bacillus cereus group sp. N24 (assembly GCF_016483345.1). Taxonomy (NCBI): domain Bacteria; kingdom Bacillati; phylum Bacillota; class Bacilli; order Caryophanales; family Bacillaceae; genus Bacillus; species Bacillus cereus group sp. N24. The sequence goes on along the minus strand of NZ_JAEHCA010000014.1, from coordinate 190 downwards.
ATGAATTCAAAGATTTAGTAGCGTATGATGCAAATGGAGTAGCGTACAAGTATGAAGTGAAGGAACAACCGGTAGATGGATACGAATCCAAAGTCAATGGTTATGACATCACGAATACAAAAGTAGGCGAAACAAAAGTAGAAGGAACGAAAACATGGAAAGACGATAACGCGAAAGATCGTCCGGAAAT
>NZ_JAEHCA010000139.1:0-253 GCF_016483345.1 Bacillus cereus group sp. N24 | reverse complement strand
AGCTGGCACCGTGCGTCGTCAAGCTCGGCCCCGGGGTCGATCGTGGCCAGTTGCCGAACCAGCCCGTCACCCATGTGGGGCATCGCGGTGATCTCGTCGAGGCCACCCTGTGGTCAGGGTTTGGTGATCTGTGGCCGGGGGACCGGGCCGTCCTCGGCGACCGGAGCGACGATCGAGGCCCGGTCGAACTCCCCGCGGCGCTCCCTGCCCCCGAACCCGGTGACCTGGGGGCCTTTCTGGCCGAGCCGCATCC
>NZ_JAEHCA010000138.1:0-253 GCF_016483345.1 Bacillus cereus group sp. N24 | reverse complement strand
AATCATATCCCCCCCGGAACCCCACGTGGAATTGCGCCGCGTAAACTCGCGTGGAAACGCTGGGCCGACTTACATGAGCGCGCCCGGCGTAACGGCGTAATTGGCCTGGGGGGACCAGTTCAAGGTGTACCACGGGAAGACGGTTTTGATATTAAAGTAGCAACTTAAATTATGGCCGTAATATGTAATGCCACGGAGATTGAAGATTTTAAAGCACGTTTATATAGCATCGGAGTTGCTTATAACGTTGGAA
>NZ_JAEHCA010000137.1:0-253 GCF_016483345.1 Bacillus cereus group sp. N24 | reverse complement strand
GGGGCAGATTCGAACTGCCGAACCCGAAGGAGCGGATTTACAGTCCGCCGCGTTTAGCCACTTCGCTACCCCTCCGAAACTTACATGGTGCCGGCTAGAGGACTTGAACCCCCAACCTACTGATTACAAGTCAGTTGCTCTACCAATTGAGCTAAGCCGGCGTATTGTATTAAGATAAATGGTGGCTCGGGACGGAATCGAACCGCCGACACGAGGATTTTCAGTCCTCTGCTCTACCGACTGAGCTACCGAG
>NZ_JAEHCA010000136.1:0-254 GCF_016483345.1 Bacillus cereus group sp. N24 | reverse complement strand
GAGAATTTATATGGTAATTTCAATCTTTATATTTTGTTTTTGATCGATTTTTTTTTAATTCTAAAGGATAAATTATTTTTTTTTACATTTTTATATTATTTGTTTATGTTAAATATTATTTTAGATTATTTTTTTTTTCTTTTTTATTACGTAATTCTATTTTTGTTATTTTATCGTTTTATAGGTTTTGTTTATTTTAGTATGTAGTATTGTTTTTTTTTTTTTTTATAATGTTTTTTGTTTCTTTTTATTAT
>NZ_JAEHCA010000135.1:0-254 GCF_016483345.1 Bacillus cereus group sp. N24 | reverse complement strand
AGTGAGCGCTTTGTTATAGATAACTTTGGTGCAGGTAGTACATGGCATGGCGGAGTGGCTAGGAAAAGTTTAAAAGAACCGCTACAGGATTTTACTGTTGAAGCAAACGAAGAAACAGGTGAGTATCTAACTTTTGAAAAGATTAACGGTGGGAAGTTATACGTCGCTGATGCAGATGCCTTACAACGTTGGACAGAAGATGGTTCACACAAATATGACATCTATAGTCCACAAACAGAAGATCAAAATATGTC
>NZ_JAEHCA010000134.1:0-256 GCF_016483345.1 Bacillus cereus group sp. N24 | reverse complement strand
CTAATAAGGTTTGACGGGTAGTTAATTTTTCATCTAACTTCCTCGTATGTACTGAATTTTAATGTGAAAATGTTCGTTAATAGGAGATAAAAGAAAAAAGAGGATATATGAATGCTTGTATTAGGTTTTATATTAATTGGTTTAGGTGTTTTTATTGTTTGTCTGACTGTAATTGATGGAATCAGAGAGACAAAGGAACATAGTTTCAGTGGGTTTAAAGATTTTATTATTATTGTGCTGGTGCATATTATAGAAA
>NZ_JAEHCA010000133.1:0-257 GCF_016483345.1 Bacillus cereus group sp. N24 | reverse complement strand
ACAGTACTAGGAAAAGCAAACGGCTGGGCGAAAATCAATTACCAAGGAAAAGAAGGGTATGTGTCGTTAGAGTTTGTAAAGTTAGAATCAGGAAAACAAGAAGAAAAACCAGGGGAAGACATTACGAATGGAACGCAAGAAGTAGGAACAATTAACGCGACAAGCTTACGAGTAAGAAGTGCGGCGAATACAAGTAGCTCAGTTCTAGGAAACTTAAAAAATGGTGAAAAAGTAACAGTACTAGGAAAAGCAAACGG
>NZ_JAEHCA010000132.1:0-260 GCF_016483345.1 Bacillus cereus group sp. N24 | reverse complement strand
GAAATTTCTAAAAGTTCTTTTTCTGTAAGTGTCTCTAAGTTCATAATATGATTCTCCTTTTATTTTTTATTAGCAACCAGCAATTCCGCCAGCAACGCCGCCAGCTAAAGCTCCTAGCCCACTGCCATAAATTACACCAGGACCAAGCTCCCAAGTGTATCCAGCTCCTGTTAAGAATCCACCAACTGCGCCAGAAGCGATGCCTGCTACACATTTACCTGCGCCACCAGCTGAAATTTCTAAAAGTTCTTTTTCTGTAA
>NZ_JAEHCA010000131.1:0-262 GCF_016483345.1 Bacillus cereus group sp. N24 | reverse complement strand
TGGATGATTGCATAAGCTTGTGAAGCTTTCATTAAATCAATTGAGCCACGTTGTCTTGCACCTAGCTGTATAGTAGTATAAGTTCGATTCTGATTAACTTGCTTTACAATGTAATGCTTGTTTGCTTTGTCCATACTTTCTTCCCTTACGCTTTGATCCAAATAATGTAATTCTTTTATTGTTGAAATAGCCTGTAAAGGGGAGAGGGGGTTTGTGATTTCCATCCTGTTTAAAATTTCAAAATCTTCTTCTGGTGTAGGAT
>NZ_JAEHCA010000130.1:0-278 GCF_016483345.1 Bacillus cereus group sp. N24 | reverse complement strand
ACCGAACCACAAAAAACATAAGATCATATTAAACCTACAGAACCATATAAACCAACATAACCAGACAAACCAACAGATCCAGTTAAACCTACAGAACCAGATAAACCAACAGATCCAGGTAAACCGACAGAACCAGAGAAACCAACAGAACCAGAGAAGCCAACAGAACCAGAGAAGCCAACAGAACCAGAGAAGCCAACAGATCCAGAAAAACCAACAGAACCAGAGAAACCAACAGAACCAGAGAAACCAACAGAACCTGTCTCTTATACAGATCT